>NZ_WBVQ01000022.1 GCF_008933165.1 Phaeocystidibacter marisrubri | reverse complement strand
GACGCGAGGCCAATTGCCGATATGACGAAGAAAATTCCTCCCAGAATCGATATTGCCATCCATACGTAGTCTTGCGTTTCCATGGTGGTCATTTATTTTTCGAACTCTGGCCATGATTGGATATTGAGAGGTATAAAAGTACTCCCACACGAACCACAAGGATGAGCAATAGCACCCAGTAACCTCCAATAGGATCCAATAGCGTCTGAATTCGTTCGTTAACGTTCAATAGCATCTTAATAGCTGAAAA
>NZ_WBVQ01000021.1 GCF_008933165.1 Phaeocystidibacter marisrubri | reverse complement strand
CGGAATGCGACCAGGTTTAATGGGAGGCTATTGGCCTGAATGGGCGGGTGGTGTTCCGATGGATTTGTTTTCCTGGTACAGGATGGAATTGAACAGCGATGAATTAGCCCGGATGCAGACAATCTGGGGTAAGTCTGGAATAGATATTCAACGCGAATCAAACGAATTGTTGTGAGTATTCTAAACACCATATCGACAACGGTAGTGACGGCCTACTTTCTGAAGAAACTATTTGAGAAAGATGGCTCAAGAGTTCCTGAAACGGTTGAAACAAGTACAGGTTCACAGATAGAACATGTGTCAGAATCTGATCTCTTAGAGTGGCTTAAG
>NZ_WBVQ01000020.1 GCF_008933165.1 Phaeocystidibacter marisrubri | reverse complement strand
TGGATTGCGTCCGGGTTTAATGGGAGGCTATTGGCCCGAATGGGCCGGTGGTGTTCCGATGGATTTGTTTTCCTGGTACAGGATGGAATTGAACAGCGATGAATTAGCTCGGATGCAGACAATATGGGGTAAATCTGGAATAGATATTCAACGCGAATCAAACGAATTGTTGTGAGTATTCTGAACACCATATCGACAACGGTAGTCACGGCCTACTTTCTGAAGAAACTATTTGAGAAAGATGGCTCAAGAGTTCCTGAAACGGTTGAAACAAGTACAGGTTCACAGATAGAACATGTGTCAGAATCTGATCTCTTAGAGTGGCTTAAA
>NZ_WBVQ01000019.1 GCF_008933165.1 Phaeocystidibacter marisrubri | reverse complement strand
ATCAATTGACCTTTTTATGTGCTTGCCTCTGCTTATCCATCTCTTGAATGGCTTTTGGAATGGCTACACCGTCGTACCGATAAGTACGAGCTGGATCCCCTCCAATCACAAAGTACGTTTCTGAATTCTCAAGATCGATATAGACCTCTGTTCCAGGCATGATTTCTTGACCTGTCAATGCGCGGTCTGTAGGTAAGCCTGGGACCGCCTCAATATCAATCTTGATTGATTTCTTAATGATGTTCATGGTTGGTTTTGGATTTGAAAAGTGCAGAAAACTTAAGAAAGTCACGGAAGGTTGCTAAGAGAACCCCTGTAACGAATGGAGCTACAAGTGATAGGTTTTGGTAAATGAATCCACCTATTGTCTCAACCCATGTTGAGAAAGTGTAAGCCGCTTCCGGGCTTTTACTACATTGAGTAGCGGACGCTAGAAGTACGGCAATTGACGCAATGGCGAGGATGCTTTTCTTCATGGGTTCTTAGTAAATTGTTTGATAAATAGAGTAAGCGCG
>NZ_WBVQ01000018.1 GCF_008933165.1 Phaeocystidibacter marisrubri | reverse complement strand
TGCACTAACTCTATTTGTCAAGCAACTCACTAATAAACCATGAAGAAAAGCATCCTCGCCATTGCGTCAATTGCCGTGCTTCTAGCGTCCGCTACTCAATGTAGTAAAAGCCCGGAAGCGGCTTACACTGTCTCAACATGGGTTGAGACAATAGGTGGATTCATTTTCCAAAACCTATCACTTGTTATTCCATTCGTTACAGGGGTTCTCTTAGCCACCTTCCGTGACTTTCTTAAGTTTTCTGCACTTTTCAAATCCAAAACCAACCATGAACATCACTAAGAAATCAATCAAGATTGATATTGAGGCGGTCTCAGGCTTACCTACAGACCGCGCATTGACAGGCCAAGAGATCACTCCAGGAACAGAGGTCTATATCGATCTTGAGAATTCAGAAACATACTACGTGATTGGAGAAGATCCAAATCGTACGTACCGGTACGATGGTATAGCCATTCCCAAAGCTATTCAAGAGATGGATAAGCAGAGGCAAGCATCTAAAAAAGTCAATTGAA
>NZ_WBVQ01000017.1 GCF_008933165.1 Phaeocystidibacter marisrubri | reverse complement strand
GCTCTACGTTCCTTTCGTTCTAAAATGGGAAGGCGGTTATGTCAACGATCCTGTGGATCGAGGAGGTGAAACGAATATGGGGATCACTAGAGCCACTTTTGATAGCTTGGCTTCAAGAGTGCTAGGTGTAACACCCAGCGATTCAACCTTTAGAGCGCTGACAAAAGACCAGGCTTCACTCTTTGTGAAATACTTCTGGGATAAAGCAACCTACAACAACTCTATTAATTCTCAAATCGTTGCCGAGGCAGTTACTTCTTGGATGTGGGGTTCAGGTTACCTCGGTTTACGAGAATTTCAAAAGCTACTCAATGAGGAGTATGGTTTCAGGTTAAAGGTAAATGGCGTCATTGAAGCGCAAACCGTAAAAGCTGCAAACTCCATCTCTTCACGAGCGCTATTCAACAAGATGCTTGAACGGCGGAGAGCTTTCTTCCTATCGATTGTAAATAGAAATCCTAGTCAAGCTCGGTTCATCAACGGTTGGTTGAATCGACTTAATGACTTCGCTGATCGACACAAAAAAAAAATCTCATCGGAACCGCGGCAGGTGTGTTCGGACTGTCCATGTTCGGACTGCTCTTGTACAGAATAACTCGAAATGACTAAAGGTGGATACATCTGGATTGTTCTCGTTTCCCTGGCATTGGTCTACTTCATTGGT
>NZ_WBVQ01000016.1 GCF_008933165.1 Phaeocystidibacter marisrubri | reverse complement strand
ACTCTACGTTCCTTTCGTTCTAAAATGGGAAGGCGGATATGTAAATGATCCTGTGGATCGCGGTGGTGAAACGAATATGGGGATCACTAGAGCCACTTTTGATAGCTTGGCTTCAAGAGTGCTAGGTGTAACACCCAACGATTCAACCTTTAGAGCGCTCACAAAGGATCAAGCTTCACTATTTGTGAAGTATTTCTGGGACAAGGCTACCTACAACAACTCTATTAACTCTCAAATCGTTGCCGAGGCGGTTACTTCTTGGATGTGGGGTTCAGGTGCCCTCGGTTTACGAGAATTTCAAAAGCTACTCAATGAGGAGTATGGTTTCAGCTTAAAGGTAGATGGCGTCATTGGAGTGCAAACCGTAAAAGCTGCAAACTCCATCTCATCACGAGCACTATTCAACAAGATGCTTGAACGGCGGAGAGCTTTCTTTTTGTCCATCGTTGACAGAAACCCGAGTCAAGCAAGGTTCATCAACGGTTGGCTTAATAGGCTGAATGACTTTACAGAACGACACAAAAAAAAATTTTAATCGGATCTGGAATCGCGGCAGTTGCCGGTGTGTCGATCCTAGCGATCATTATCCAAAGAATGAATCAGAATGACTAAAGGTGGATACATATGGATTGTGTTTATCTCCTTGGCACTGGGCTATTTTATTGGC
>NZ_WBVQ01000015.1 GCF_008933165.1 Phaeocystidibacter marisrubri | reverse complement strand
AAATGGATTGTCGTTGGTGTATTTGTCAGATGACCAAACCTTGCGACCCCATCTATCAAAGATGGCAACTTTACGAGAGTTCCAGTTTTCAATTCCATCAATGGTCCAACGGTCGTTTAGACCATCTCCATTTGGAGTAAATACATCAGGAACTGTCAATGGTGGTGCCTCAGGATCTGGAATGATTGGATCTACAGGAACACCATAGATCACCCAGTTCGATTCACTTGAGTAACCGTTTGCATCGGTAAGTGTAATCACGCGAAGTGCGTAGTTACCTGGATCTTGACCCACAGCAGAGAAGGTGGCTGTTGAATCAGATGTAGGGAATCCTGTGGTGACATCTTGCCAGTCGTATCCACCGGTATCATTTTCTTCACCAAATTGAAGTTGGTACTGAAGGTTGGCAAAATCAGAGTAGTTCACCCCAGCATAGCTCGACCAGCTGACAGGAACGTTGGCCAAGTTGGTAAGGTCGGCTTGCAAGTTGATGGTGTGCAATGCTCTCGTTTGACCTACGGCATAACCGTTCGCAATCAAATCGATGGCGTAGTAGTAGTATTGATTGTCCACTCCGTTTTGACCTGGAGATCCATCAAAGGCATAACCGAGAAGTGGGTTTCCTGTGTTTACCAAGTTGTAGGTTGATCCAGAGTCTTCCGATCTATAGATACGGATGAAGTTGAGGAAGCGAGTAGGTACAGTATTGGTATCGACAAAGTAATCGATACG
>NZ_WBVQ01000014.1 GCF_008933165.1 Phaeocystidibacter marisrubri | reverse complement strand
CCTTCGCTACGAAATCATCAACCCAAGAGAAAACATTGGTGGTAACGTAGTTCCTTACGCTGCTGGTTTCTCAATGAACAACCCATTCACTACAGATCCTGCAAATCCATACAATCTTGATCCGCAAACGGGTAATATCAGCTTCCTGCCTACGGTAGGGGGTGAGGTTTCCGTAATCGCGATGCGTGTGGATGAGTACCGCTTTGACTCTACCTACTTCTTCTGGGAAAAAGTAGGTAGCTCTAACCGGGAGATTCAGGTGGTAATTGGCTCCCCTCAGTTCTGTCAGCAAACGGCCGCTCAAGGGGTGAAACTCGATCCAAATGCTCCGGGTGTGAGTCTCGATGCAAGAGGCAGACAACAAAAAGACTACAACTGTTACGACTCTACCGTTACCCTGCGATTTACTCTACCGGTGGAATGTGTATCGGTTTCACCAGATGGAACCGACTTCCGTCTGACCGCTCCAAATGGTCAGCCTATTCCAGTTAAGGGAATTCAAACGTATTGTAACAACAACAACGAAACCGACAGTATTACGCTCAAGCTGTACAAGCCGCTCATCTTTAATGGAGATTACTTCTTGTACTCTAAGTACGGTACCGATGGCAATACCTTGCTCAACAAGTGTGGTAAACCCATGGAAGAATTCGACACCATTATCCTGAAGGTGAACAACTGTCTGAATCCAGTCTATGGAGTGGTAGGAGTCACGGTAGATCAAGACAGGCGTAAT
>NZ_WBVQ01000013.1 GCF_008933165.1 Phaeocystidibacter marisrubri | reverse complement strand
TCTTCGCTATGAAATTATCGATCCTAGAGAAGGCGTGAACGGAACCGTGGTTCCTTACAACACAACTACTGGAGCCATTCCATTCTCTAAGTTTGCACCCTTCTCTACAGACCCTGCAAACCCATACACTCTCAATCCGCAAACGGGTAATATCAGCTTCCTACCTACAGTAGGGGGTGAGGTTTCCGTAATTGCGATGCGTGTCGATGAGTACCGTTTTGACTCTACCTACTTCTTCTGGGAAAAAGTAGGAAGCTCTAACCGGGAGATTCAGGTGGTAATTGGCTCCCCTCAGTTCTGTCAGCAAACAGCCGCTCAAGGGGTGAAACTCGATCCAAATGCTCCGGGTGTGAGTCTCGATGCAAGAGGCAGACAACAAAAAGACTACAACTGTTACGACTCTACCGTTACCCTGCGTTTTACTCTACCTGTGGAATGTGTATCGGTTTCGCCAGATGGAACCGACTTCCGTCTGACCGCTCCTAATGGTCAGCCTATTCCAGTTAAAGGAATTCAAACGTATTGTAACAACAACAACGAAACCGACAGTATTACGCTCAAGCTGTACAAGCCACTCATCTTTAATGGAGATTACTTCTTGTATTCTAAGTACGGTACCGATGGCAACACCTTGCTCAACAAGTGTGGTAAACCCATGGAAGAATTCGACACCATTATCCTGAAGGTGAACAACTGTCTGAATCCAGTCTATGGAGTGGTAGGAGTCACGGTAGATCAAGACAGGCGTAAC
>NZ_WBVQ01000012.1 GCF_008933165.1 Phaeocystidibacter marisrubri | reverse complement strand
AAAGGAAAAGACTCCAATGGTCAGGATTTGGCCGATGGTACGTACTTCTACACCATCGAACTCAACAATCCAATGACGTATCAAAGTGAAACCCTTAGTGGTTCCATCAACATCATGAGAGGTGAATAATCAACAAAAGGGCCTTTCACTCAAACCAAAGATCGCTGACTCAAAAAAAAGAATCGAAGACTAGATAGACCTTTTAGTAGACAAGTGAACTGAATCGTTAAATAATTCATCCACACCGTATACACCTATTAGGTAGTGTATGACGCACATGCATCAACATTCATGTGGGTTGTATACTACCTATTTCGTACTTTCGAAAACTATCGCTAAAGCGTGTATACATGAAATCTACTTTGAAATTACTCACGGTCTTGCTTCTTGGAATCTTCAGTTTCCAGGCACAGGCATCTCACGTTATTGGTGGAGACATCCAATACGAGTATCTCGGAAACAATAGGTATTACATCAAGTTGGTCATCTATCGCCAACAACCGGGCGCAGGCCTTGGTGCAACAACCAACGTAAACGTTACCTCTGCTACTTGTGGGGTAAACACTTCCATCCAGTTGACGCGTACGGCTCAATATTTGGCACAAGGCGCATGGGATTGTATTACTCCAAATGCAACGATTTTCGTTCCTGAAGTAAACGTGTACGAGACTACTACGAGTAACCCTCTTACCTTGACCAGCCGCTGTTCGGACTATAAAATGTCTTGGAACTTGTGTTGCCGTCCAGGTGGTATCACCAACATTGGTACAGGTGGTGCAAGTAGTGCT
>NZ_WBVQ01000011.1 GCF_008933165.1 Phaeocystidibacter marisrubri | reverse complement strand
CGAAGAACGATACATTGAGATTCGAAGAATCCTCGAGCAACAAAGTAACTATCCGGTTGTAGGCATGGGTAGTGTTTCACCTGCTGTTTTTGAAAGCAAGGCAGAAGTCCGTGTTCTCGAGCATCAACTCAAGTCCGCTCAATCTGAACTTGAACGATTAAAGCGCTACAAAGAAGAGCGCGAAGATCTCAAGGATAAGATTCGGGATTTAGAGCGTGACAAAAGAGATCTGGAGCATCAAGTTTCAAAGCGATCAGCAATCCAGGAGTTCGGTGAACTGCTAAAGGATCCTGAAATCAAGAAGATGGGGCTTGGTATGATCAATTCCCAAAAAGGGGGGAGCCAGATTACCCATTCTTCAGGAGTTAAACAAGAAATGCAGAAATGGTTAGAGGTGTGCCAAGAAGAGGAGGCGACAGCAATGTATTCTCTTCTTAAAATGTCGGGGCACCCGGAACATGGAGAGGCATTTAACTCGGATTTTAATTCCCTTTTTGAAAAATACGCACACACACTACAAGAACAATAACCATGGCATTTGGACAAGCAAAGCACAAGATCGGAATCACAATTTGTGGAAGCTCAAAAGCGTCAGCAGAGCAAAAAGCAAAGCTGTTGGAAAAGATTGCTGCAAAGGCAGACTTAGCAAGTCTGAAGATTCTCGCGGATCTATCAGAAAAACCCAATGTGAATGGGCTCCTTAAGGAATACGAGCCTATTCTTCAATCCCTTTAATCATGGATAAACAAGCTCTAAAAGAGAAAACAATGACCTTCTTCACTCCCATCAATACTATCAAAATTGTCGGCGGTGCTGCCATTTTAGTCGGAGGGTATTTCCTTGTAAAGAGGTTGTTTACCAATGAGCAAAAGGAGCAGGAC
>NZ_WBVQ01000010.1 GCF_008933165.1 Phaeocystidibacter marisrubri | reverse complement strand
ATCCTGCTCCTTTTGCTCATTGGTAAACAACCTCTTTACAAGGAAATACCCTCCGACTAAAATGGCAGCACCGCCGACAATTTTGATAGTATTGATGGGGGTGAAGAAGGTCATTGTTTTCTCTTTTAGAGCTTGTTTATCCATGATTAAAGGGATTGAAGAAGAGGCTCGTATTCTTTAAGGAGCCCATTCACATTAGGTTTTTCTGATAGCTCCGCGAGAATCTTCAGACTCTCTAAGTCTGCCTTTGCAGCAATCTTTTCCAACAGCTTTGCTTTTTGCTCTGCTGACGCTTTTGAGCTTCCAGAAATTGTGATACTGATACTGTGTTTTGCTTGTCCAAATGCCATGGTTATTGTTCTTGTAGTGTGTGTGCGTATTTTTCAAAAAGGGAATTAAAATCCGAGTTGAATGCTTCTCCATGTTCCGGGTGTCCCGACATTTTTAGAAGAGAATACATTGCTGTCGCCTCCTCTTCTTGGCACACCTCTAACCATTTCTGCATTTCTTGTTTAACTCCGGAAGAATGGGTAATCTGACTCCCCCCTTTTTGGGAATTGATCATACCAAGCCCCATCTTCTTGATTTCAGGATCCTTCAACAGTTCACCGAACTCCTGGATTGCTGATCGCTTTGAAACTTGATGCTCCAGATCTCTTTTGTCACGCTCTAAATCCCGAATCTTGTCCTTGAGATCCTCGCGCTCTTCTTTGTAGCGCTTTAATCGTTCAAGTTCAGATTGAGCAGAATTCAGTTGATATTGGAGAACACGGACTTCTGCCTTGCTTTCAAAAACAGCAGGTGAAACATTCCCCAGCCCTGCAACTGGGTAATTGCCTTGTTGCTCGAGGATTCTTCGAATCTCAATGTATCGCTCTTCA
>NZ_WBVQ01000009.1 GCF_008933165.1 Phaeocystidibacter marisrubri | reverse complement strand
TCCGAGCTCGATCGGAAATGCTCCTCAAATTGTAGAGCGTCCATATATCGATTTTCAAGCTCAACGTGAGCTCTTTGAACTGTGGATAGAGCAATACAACGCAAAAGCCAACGCGCTCAGGAAGCAAAGGCGAGAGGAGGGAGAGGCAATTGACATTCCTGAATGCCAAACGATCAAGCAATCTCAGAAGCAGTTCATGTTTGAAGTTCTCCGCCAGGTTATAGATCAAGTGGTAAGCGACTCTAAACTACTACGGTCAATTGGCGGCCACATTCTTCGACCAGACGAACCTTTCAGACTTTATACGAACAACGTGAAACTATCAAAGCGACTAGGTAACTCAACAAGAGCAGTCCGATATCAGGTTGAGAGAGCCTTTGTAACAGGCTTTCTCATTGGAAAGGCTTACCATGGTACTAAGTGCGATTATGAGCTTCAAATCAACCCCCGATTCCTTCTGTTTTTCGACCTGAAGAATCCTGATCAATTGCCGTCCACTTCATTGCTAGGCACAACGAGAGAATGGGGGTTCCCCCCTCATTTGCGGAAAAAGTTGCCACTATCCCAGAAAGAGAGAACAGAAAGAACATCTACTAACAAACTAACCTCAAAGCGGACGGATGAGCGCGAGGAGTTAGTAGGTTCCAAGCCATCAAAAGAAAGCTCATCCGAATCCTTATCCAGAGAGAACCCTAGAAAGAACACAGAGAAACGTGTCAAAACTTTGGATGATCGTCGCAAAGAAATTTGCCCTCACCCGGCTTTATTTGACCCTTCGCCTTCGAAAGAACATCAAACCAGGGGGGCGCGGCCAAAACTAGAGGCTGAAATCAGGCCACTCGTGCTGAATTTCCTCTGGAGCGCACATAGCAAACTATGGGAAGGTCGCTTGATATATGAAGCCGAATACCGAAAAACCTTCGAACACATCGTCGAGCACTATTTCCAAAATGTCACAACG
>NZ_WBVQ01000008.1 GCF_008933165.1 Phaeocystidibacter marisrubri | reverse complement strand
ATCGAGATCGATGGGGGATGCTCCTCAAATTGTAGAGCGTCCATATATCGATTTTCAAGCTCAACGTGAGCTCTTTGAACTATGGATAGAACAATACAACGCAAAAGCGAATGCGCTAAGGAAGCAAAGGCGAAAGAAGGGAGAGGCAATTGACATTCCTGAATGCCAAACGATCAAGCAATCTCAGAAGCAGTTCATGTTTGAAGTTATTCGCCAAGTAATAGATCAAGTAGTAAGCGACTCTAAACTACTACGGTCAATTGGCGGCCACATTCTTCGGCCAGACGAACCTTTCAGTCTTTATACGAACAACGTGAAACTATCAAAGCGACTAGGCAACTCAACAAGAGCGGTCCGATATCAGGTCGAGAGAGCCTTTGTAACAGGCTTTCTTATTGGAAAGGCTTACCATGGCACTAAGTGCGATTATGAGCTTCAAATCAACCCCCGATTCCTTCTGTTTTTCGACCTGAAGAATCCTGATCAATTGCCGTCCACTTCGCTGCTAGGCACAACGAGAGAATGGGGGTTCCCCCCTCATTTGCGGAAAAAGTTGCCACTATCCCAGAAAGAGAGAACAGAAAGAACATCTACTAACAAACTAACCTCAAAGCGGACGGATGAGCGTGAGGAGTTAGTAGGTTCCAAGCAATCAAAAGAAAGCTCATCCGAATCCTTATCCAGAGAGGACAAGAGAAAGAACACAGAGAAACGTGTCAAAACTTTGGATGACCGTCGCAAAGAAATTTGCCCTCACCCGGCTTTATTTGACCCTTCGCCATCGAAAGAACATCAAACCAGGGGGGCGCGGCCAAAACTAGAGACTGAAATCAGGCCACTTGTGCTGAATTTCCTCTGGAGCGCACATAGCAAACTTTGGGAAGGTCGCTTGATATACGAAGCCGAATACCGTAGGACCTTCGAACACATCGTCGAGCACTATTTCCAAAATGTCACAACA
>NZ_WBVQ01000007.1 GCF_008933165.1 Phaeocystidibacter marisrubri | reverse complement strand
CCTTCAAGAGAAGGATCGGAAACGATCGCTCTCAAAAGCACAAAGAACGACCCGGAATAAAACGAGACTCTTCCGACTGGAGGCTAAAAAATGGCTTTTGGATCCAACCGGTCAAGGTTACAAGGAGCTATTGAAGAAAACACAAAGGCTCTGGCCAGAATTTATTCCTGAATTGCTCCAGTACAAATCCGAGCGTTTGACCGACGTCAATTGACACTCATCATTAATACCACTGTAGAACATGAAAAATCAAACCAAACAAGCATTCATTGCGGCCATTGTGGGAATGATTCTAATCCTCACATCGAGCTTACACATTCTAGCATTACCCAATGGTAATCTTGTAGATATACTCGATTCAAAACTTTTCTGGGCAGGTTGGGCAATAGTCCACTTTTCTGGGGTGGTATTAGGAATAGCATTCCTGATATCATGGGTGAAGGACTTAAAAAGAAGACAGAAATGAAACGACAAATCCCCATCCCTACCCACCACGCGAACGGTGAGCCAACGCATTGGCCTGAGATGATCTTGACCACTTGTAAGAGAAAAGGATTAGGAGGCGATTGGATTGATATTATTCGTCCGGATAAAATCGACCAAAGAGGAGTCTGCAATGAGAAGTATGACTTAAAGATCCACCATATCGTACCTGCAGACTTCGAGTGTGATCCTGGAGACGATATCGAATTCCTAGCCGTGACTCCAGAGGGAGAGAAATTTCCATTCGCCCCACTTGTGAAGTGCACCAGTAATCAGCATCTACATATTCAATACGGGATTTGGACTAGGAGGTACAGACCGTGGATAGATCACTCAATGCTTTTTTCAGAGCTCAGTGGTTTGAGAGCGACATCGAAAGAGTTAGAGTTTGCTAAAAATGAAGGATTTGAGTCGATGGAAGAGTTGGCTAATGTCCATTTAGCATCAATGAATCCATTTAGAGGAAGGCTCATCCACTGGACAAATAAACTCTACTAACTAAACATATCAGCAATTATGAGTATCAATGAAATTCTACATTTTTTCCACAAGACAGATGCTAATTATGTGCTGTGTGAGTACATGTGTTTAGACCGCAAAGTGATGGTTGCCGGTGGAAGTAGAAAGTTGTTTGAAACAAAGCTCAAGCGATTCCCAGAACTAGACAGAGATAGGCATACAAGGGTTGTGAAGCTCACAAAATGTAACATCTCTGAGTATGTAGCGAATAAATCCTGCATAAGAATATAACCCCACACCGCAGGGGATAAAAACTAATCTCAAAAATTATGATTTGTTACGCTCCTTTCAATTTCACATCCGATAGTCCTAAATCTGGTATTGAAACTCAGATAATCGACTTTTTGGAGAAGAACCCAAATTCAGACGCTCATACCATTGCTGCGTCAATTGACTATTCCTACGCTAGTGTTTCAGCTAAAATGAGCTATTTGAAGCGGCTTGGCGTGGTAAGGGTTGTAGATACAGTTAAGGTTCAATTCGGTAGAAGTAGAAACCTATGGGCGCTATGAG
>NZ_WBVQ01000006.1 GCF_008933165.1 Phaeocystidibacter marisrubri | reverse complement strand
TTCATAGCGCCCATAGGTTTCGACTTCTACCGAATTGAACCTTAACTGTATCGACAACCCTTACCACGCCTAGCCGCTTCAAATAGCTCATTTTCGCTGAAACACTAGCGTAGGGATAGTCAATTGACGCAGCAATGGTATGAGCGTCAGAATTTGGGTTTTTCTCCAGAAAGTCGATGATCTGAGTTTCAATACCAGATTTAGGACTATCGGATGCAAAATTGAATGGAGCGTAACAAATCATAATGTTTGAGATTAGTTTTGATCTCCGACGTTGAGGGGGTTATAATTTTTCAGAAATCATAGGTGTTCCTTTGTCATAGACCTTTTTGAAATCTTCTCTACCATTTGGATGGAATTCTTCATCAATCATATCTTCCAATTCAGAATCACGGAAACAACCATATTCAGGTTCTTCTGGATCAATGAAGTAATCTTCGTCCAACCGCATTACTTCCAATTGAGAGATTGCTTCATCTTCTCTCCATATGATTACTTTCTTTTCAAGTTCAGCCTCTGGCAACTCATTGCAGAATGCTTTCAATTCTTTCCAGTTCATAGTTTAATTCTTACCCGCCACATCCCCGGCGGTGTGGGGTTATTGTAGGAGCTTTTTTAGCCTAGAGCCGCCATAGGCATTTTGGGTTAATTCAATTCCCTCAGGAAGACTCGTTAAGCTTCTCAGGTAAACATATCCTTGGTTGTTGAACTGGATTCCATCGTCTATCATGTCAAAGGCTAATCCTTTTTCATTCAAGTGATCAATAAATGATTCTTTTGTCATAATCTCTCTATTTTCCCGCATCATCCCCTGCGGTGTGGGGTTAACCAAAAGGCTCCCAGTCGTCTTTTGTGAATTTTCCAGTTTTTTCAACAACTTCTATAACGCTACTCATAGACATGTACAAAGGTGAACCGTTGACGTCTGAACCAAAACACCACCCATCACCGGGGACATCGTCTAAGTAAATTTCAAAATCGCAAACGCTTTGAACTTTGCTAGCAATAATATCAATGGCTGAGTTATATCCACTTTTTGCATTTTTTAACCTTTGTAAATCTCTGTTAAACTTCATATCATATTATTTTATTCCGCATCATCCCCTGCGGTGTGGGGTTAGTGATATTTCCAGTTCAATACATCTTTAATTTCATTGCCATTTAAATCAAACCAGTGTAGGGCGGAGTCCCATCCCTCTCGTAAGTATCCTAGTTTCTTTGGACTGCCCTTTGAATCAATTTGAAGCAAGGGACTCACCCAGTGTTTATTCAATCGACGGTTTCTGATTGGTAGTTCTATATCTGGGCTCATAATTGTCGATATGTTCAGTTAATACCTTTTATCCGTCCAGTGGATGAGCTTTCGAATAATGACTTCATCTTCAAATCCAATTCTTGCAAGGGCCTCAATTGATCCTAGTCCTTCATTAATTGCGAGTTCTTCAAGGTCATTATGCCATTCGTAAAGCCTATCAACGCCGTGATGCATAATAGTTCCGTATAACCTCTCATTCATACTGAACTCTTGCAATCCTAGGTAGTTGGTAATTTTTATCTGATCGACATTTGTGCACTTCACAAGCGGGCCGAAGGGGAATTTCTCTCCTTCCGGGGTGACGGCTAGGAATTCGATGTCATTGCCGGGGTCACATTCGAAGCCTGCCGGTACTATGTGGTGGCACTTCTTTAGACAGAGTTCGGACCAGTAGAATTTCATATCCACAAATGGCATTTTCTCGAACCCTTCAAAGTCCCAATCCGATAATTTCAATTCATTTTGAAGACAGTAGGCGATCATCTCAGGCCAATGTGTAGGCTGGCCATTCGCGTAGTGGGTGTGTATGGGGATTTGTCGTTTCATTTCTTTCTTCTTTACGTGGTTAATACCTTTTATCCGTCCAGTGGATTAGCCCCTTGTACTTCGGAGTTGGATATACTTCACAGAATTCATCATAACTATCAAACCCTTCGTTCAATAAGAACTCCTTGAATTGCTCATTCCTTAGGGTTTTTGTTTTGAGATTCAGTAGGCTGATACCCATAAACCACCCATTTCTGTCTTCCTTTCGGTCAATAGATATCGGATATACTCCAGTACACTTCACGTACGGGGCGAATTTGAATTTCTCTCCATCTGGAGTCACAGCTAGGAATTCGATATCGTCTCCAGGATTACATTCGAAGTCAGTAGGTACGATGTGGTGGATCTTATCAGGTAGAGGAAAACCAAAGGTGTTCCATAGGAGAATAGTGTGCATAATTGGGTGATCTTCAATGGATTTTGGAATCTCGCCGTCCAAGCCATTTCTCAACAGTCCTGTTAATATCAATTCGGGCCATCTGGTTGGCTCACCGTTAGCGTAGTGGGTGGGGATTTGGATCTGTCGTTTCATCGTCTTCTCTTTTTTAGTGCGGCTATCGAGAATGTTGTAATGACTCCAAATGATGCCAGGTGAACGATTGCCCAACCGATCCAAAGAAGTTTAGAGGTGACGGCCATTTCTATACTCTCTTTCATGATGATAAAAGAGTTCACAATGGAGGCTATCATTAAAACTTCTCCGATCAATGCAATCAGAAATGCTATTTTGATTTGATTTTTCATGTTCTACAGTGGTATTAATGATGAGTGTCAATTGACGTCGGCCAAACGCTCGGATTTGTACTGAAGCAATTCAGGAATAAATTCTGGCCAAAGCCTTTGTGTTTTCTTCAATAGCTCCTTGTAACCTTTATCCGTTGGATCCAAAAGCCATTTTTTAGCCTCCAGTCTGAAGAGTCTCGTTTTATTCCTGGTCGTTCTTTGTGCTTTTGAGAGCGATCGTTTCCGGTCCTTCTCTTGAAGA
>NZ_WBVQ01000005.1 GCF_008933165.1 Phaeocystidibacter marisrubri | reverse complement strand
TCAATGTATTCTGGAGATGAAACGGCTATTTCAAGTACTCAAGTGGCGACTTTTGACACGACCAGAGTTCTGGTTTATGATACAGCTCTTCATGTAGGTGGTGTGAATGGCGGCGAGGTGGTGAAGCGCGAAGCGCCCCTCGCTGTCCATTCTTTATCGATAGATACATCTGCCATTGTTGAGGCGTATTTGGAGAAAAGAACCTACAAAACAGTGTTCCAAGACACGAACCTAAACTTGTCGCTATCTCCTGTTATAAGTGAAAATCAGTTGGATACCATTGCAATCTCTTATAAGCTCTTACGCCCCTCGGAGCGGGTGACCATCACAAAGACCATTCAGCCCCCTAGATATAGTCTTTTTACAGGAGGTAGCTTTATATCGGCGCCCGGACAGTTTGCGCTGATTCCAACTATTTCTCTACGCTGCAAGGATCAATCGATTTACACTCTTGGCTATTGGCCAGGAGAAAAAGGCGGCAGTTTTCAAATATCGGCATCCATTAAAATATTCGACTTCAAATGAAAAAGACACTAGCAGCAATAGGCCTGTTATTTGGCGGCGTGTGGGCGTACAATAAGTACCTCACTGTCAATAGCAGTTTGGATCTGATCAAGATTGAGAGTCCTTTAGTTAGAGATATTGGACTGAAGAATGGCAATGTTGTCTTTCAATTAGACTTACCGGTAGTAAATCCAGAAAGTCAAAACTATACAGGTAAGGTTATCTCTGTTCGGCTCTACAAGAACGGCGAAGAAATAGCTTACTCGGAACCTGGTATTGTTTCTTTCAGTATCGCACCGTCGGCACGAACTCTAGTTCGTGGAATCACGATGAATGTTCCAACAGCTATGATCGACACAGTTTTGACCAACTCATCGAGAGATGGAATCGCGTACAGGGCGGATGTTGAAGTGGCTGGAGTTAAGCTTCAATTCTCTGGAAAATTATCATAAACCAATTTCAATCGACATGAAAAACGAAGTAGAAATCACAGGTAAGGCGCCTTTAATCAAGGTGTGGCAAGACGGTAAGGTTATTGAAGTTATTCGAAGCCGAACACGATTGGCTAAACGCATTCTTCAAGAGGGGTGGCAAGTGGTAGAAGTAAAAGTTCTCTCATTCAAAGGGAAGTCTGTAGCAGCTTTGGCTAGCGAAATTCGTGAACAAGACGAATCCTGGTCCTCTGCAATGTCAAGAGCTCACGCACTTCAAAATCACTAAAGAAACTCTATCTCAATGTCAATCACAGCTCAATTCAATAATCTACACGGTCGCAACATCACCCGAAAGGAAGTTGAAAACTTACTTGACCTATCCGGGAAGAGTAAGGATCCTTGCGCTGTAGATGTTACAATGCGCCTAAAGGATCTTTTAAAGAGATACCCGGATAAGAAAGCATTTGATCTTGAGCTCTACTCTCCTTTGACTGAAGGTTTATATGGACTTTCGGCTGAAGGTTGGGAAGATGATGAGTTGGGATTGGGAAAACCTGTGTCACCGGAGGATGTTTACCAGAAGGTGACAGAAATGGTGATAGAGGCCATCGAGAAGAAAGGCAATTTGCCATGGCGTAAATCGTGGAAGTCGGTAAACAAATATGGAATTTCGGCTTCAAACTTCGCTTCTAAAAAGGCTTATCGAGGCATTAATGCAATGCTTCTAAACTTCATTATTCCTGCCTTGACAGGTCGCAATTGGGATATCCCATATTTTTTGACTTTCAAGCAAATTCAGGAGAGAGGAGGCAAGTTGAAGAAGGGATCCAAGGGGTATATGGTGGTTTACTTCATGTTCTACCATAAGTACCAGGGCAAAACCATCACCGAGAATGAGTATTGGAAACGGTTCTCTGCATGCGGTGAGAAGGGATCAACTCAAGATCAATGTGAAACGCTTGAGAGGATTCCGATGCTTAAATACTACAAGGTGTTTAATGCAGATGATATTGAAGGAATTGACTGGAAGTTGAAAAAAGTCGCTCCGAAGAAGAATTCTGAGAAAATAGAAATAGCCGAGGCTATCGTCACCTCGTACCCAACAGCTCCTGAGCTTGTTCTCGGTGGGGATGACGCGTATTATAGTCCTGGAGATGATTACATCCAACTTCCGTACATCGAAGCTTTTGATAGTCCACAGGAATTCTATTCAACATTCTTCCACGAGATGGTGCATAGTACAGGGCATAGCACGAGGTTATCTCGTGAGCTGAATGGCAACATGAAATCAAAAGCTTATGCGTTCGAGGAGTTGATTGCCGAGATGGGAGCTAATTACTTGAACGCTGAAGCTGGTATTCTGTATTTTACCTTGGACAACAGTGCCCCGTATTTACAAAACTGGATGGGGCGTCTCAAGTCGGAAATGGAGAAGGACAATAAGTTCTTCTTCCGTGCTTGTAGCGCCGCACAAGAAGCTGCTGATTATATTTTAGCGAGGGACTCAAAAGGCGTGCCCGCCTATATGTCGAATTTGAATCCAGAAGTAGCGCAAGTTTTGAGTAAGAATGATCAGCTCGAGCTCGCATTAGCTGGTCCAGTTGACAACATTGTCAATTCAGCCAAAAAACTGATTGGAGGCGCGAAGCAGATCAAAGAATTATCCGGAGAGTTGAAAGACTTATTTGTGACTGCAGATAAGAAAGATGCAGTGAAGCGCCCGGACACTTTTAGGTTACCAGGGAAGATCGGAGAGTTCATGCAGGACCTTCAGCGGTACAAGTTGGCCATTCTACTCAAAGGGGATCCACATGCCGGTAAGAGTGAATTTGTAAAGCAACTCATTGATGGATTCCTTGATTTGAATTGGAGTTGTGCATTCTTTGATTTGGAGCAGGGAGGTTTGGCCAGTAAGGATACGATACAATCTATCGAGAGAAATGTAAAACCAAAGAATCGTTCGAGATTGTTTGTGGCCGCAGAAGCACCTTCAGGATTCGATACCGTAAAGAAAGCCGCAGAG
>NZ_WBVQ01000004.1 GCF_008933165.1 Phaeocystidibacter marisrubri | reverse complement strand
ATGGCGCGAATCAAGTCGCGAGCTTCTTGTTTAGCCTCTTCGGATCGAGAAGACTTAGACAACACGGAACGCGCTGTACCCATCGAGCGCGCGAGCTCCCATGGATCGTTCGATGTTCTTACATTCTCAATAGTCATAGTGGTGATGATTTACTTTTTCGCTGAAAATCGGTTCACGAAGAAATCTGTGAATTTCTGAGGAGCTGCGACAAGTACAACTCCGACGACAAACGCTACCAAAAGGGCTTTGTCGTCAACGTTTCGTTTGAGTTCAAGAAAGTAACTCAATACCCATAAGCCAATTGACGATACAGTCAATAAAGCACCAGGTACATTCGTGAACCAGTTATGTGCCTGCTTATTCGTCATGGTGTCGTGTAGTTTTGCTTAGTTACCCATACACCAGACTCTTTGGCTTGAATGACTAAATCTCCTGTAACTGAATCTACCCCCATTCGAAAGGAACCGTCTGCGGCAGCGGATCCGAAATAGATAAACGTGTCATCCTCGTTCAATTGAACGTCTCCAGAAAGGTTCATACCGGTAACAACAGTTCCCAAAATCAGCGACTCTGATTTCAGTTGAATTACATCGTTAGGCTCATCAATATCAATGAAAGTGACATCGCCGTCTGAATCGAGATCGTCAGCATCCCCGAAAGTGAGCTTACCGTTTGTCTTGATGGATACGTTCGTTGAATTACTAAAAGAAGCTTCAGCATCTACTTCCAAAACATCTTGCAATCCAACTTGACTTATAGCTTGTCTCAAAGCGAATGCCGTATCATTTAGAGCGGTAATTGAAGCCTTTGTTGAAACAGAGGAATACGCAGAATTCCAATTGGCAGTATCGATGTATGTAATACTACCTTCATCCCAAATTTCATCTCCGTTAACCGAAGCTTCACCCGCGGCTAGGATTGTAACATTACCTACTGTGTTTTCAATGCTAAAGTTTGAGTTTGATCCTGATTTAAAACCTAGATATCCCATTGGCAAACCCGTTGATGGCTCAAATGTGATGAAGCTCCTGCTTGTCGTATTATCACCATCAATATCTCTGAGTTTAATCTGATTTCCTCCTGTGTTGAGTATCTGAAAAGTGTTGTCGGTTTGGAGATTATTGAAGCCTTGACCAATAATTAGCGTATTCCCAATTTTCGACAGGGCATCCTCACTAATCCAAGTGATCAAAGTATCTTCTCCACCACAGAAAAAGGAACTTTTAAAATCAAACTGTGAGCTAAAAGCATCAATGTTAAGCTTACCATTAACCGCTTGCTTGAGTCGGGCGCTATCAATGGAATAGACCCCCGCAGCGCCTCCAACTTTGCACTCTGGACTCACGGGCGTATTCATCAACAAGAAGCGAAGTGACTTACTGTGATACAGGCCCCATTCGTCTATGTTAATATCTGAAGCGCCCAATGGTCCGGCAAAAAGTGACCCCATGGTTAATTCAGAACCTGGAGTGATTTCCTCTATTAGAAGTCCCTCGTAATTCTGAACTGTGTCAAAAGTGTTAATCCAAGTAACATACGTTCTATCGCTTAGTGTGAAAACACTTGGACGGCCAAATCCGTATTGATACAAAAAGTCCGGTCGAACACCAGAAGTGTAGTCAGTTAAGAACCTGGTCTGCCAAACACCGTTTTCTAGATAGAGATGAAAATATTGAAGGTTTCCATTCTGATCCTTAAGGGTAGTAACAATGCTCACCCTTCCAAGATCATCCACTCCCATTCCAGTTTGATTGATGAGTCCAGTATCTTGAGGAGTTGGAAAAATAGGATCACTTAACCCTTTGGTGATAGGCAAGGAATAATTTATTCCAGTGAAACTTTTCCAAGTCTGGCCTTTATCGTCAGAATAAAAGTAGCAGATGTCTTCGGCGGTTTCGGCCCCTGGGGAAGATCTCCATAACCCGCTTAAATGAATTCTGCCGTCAATGGTTGTTTGAGGAATGTTCCAATAGAAATTGAAGCCAGAACCGTCTGTCAACTGAGCTTGACGCGTCCAACTCTTTGTAGTTGTGTTGTAGGCATTGATGTAGGCGTCGCCATCAAATGAATTCCCGTCTCGATGAAGAAAAAGAAGAGTACTGTCATTCAGCGTATTAATGAATGTTGGATAACTCAATTCTGATTCCTGAGTACCAATCATCGAAGCTGAACTCCAATGTGTGATATCAAGAGGAAAATCTGATTTAATGTAGCGCAGTTGATTTCTATACGTGTTGGCAACAACATGAATAAACCCATCTTTATCTATGCTCATGCCTCCTGAATAGTGAGCGTCTTGATTAGGTAGTTTTCCTAAAGGCGCACCAGAGATTTTCGACAAATTGAAGGTTCTCCAGTTTCCCCCAACTGCGGATTTTTTAGCAATCTTCCAATCATTGTTAATGTCGATGTAGAGCACATAAATCGTATCCCCCCATTGAATTAAATTCTGAACTCTAATGACATTATTGATCTTAGTGTACAGGTTCAGTTGATCGGGAAGAATTGAAATATTTGGTTGGTTACCAAGAACTCCGGTATCCGAAAGAACTATTCTGGAAGACTCCCCCCACTCTGCACTATTACCCATGCCCTCCACGTAAATAGTATCACCAAAAATGGCGCCTTGTGTCCATAGGAAATAGGCATCTTGCTGTCGTGGAGTTTTTTGCCCTACAACGCTTAATGAAATGCCGAACGTTAGGATGATTGTAAGTAGCTTTTTCATTAGAGTATAATTCCTGAAAGTGTTCCTGTCTTGTTGTTTTCGAAGATCAATTGACCCGCGATAGGATCGTGCTGTGTGTTTGGCATCGATCCAAAAAGTCCAATCCCATTAAACTGAAGCATCGAGAGCTGCTTCTTGGTTTTCCCTTTGAGCAGAGGACTAGTAAACGTCGATTGATCAACCAGTTCAACGTGTAGCTGATTGACAATTTTAATAGCTGGTCTGTGCCCGTAAAAACTTAGCATTCACCACTCGTATTTTCGGTGCTTACCTCTTGAAGTACTTCGATGTAGCATTCCAATCGGTTTTCACCGTTTTCATCAAATTGAACAACCTTGTCGATGTCTTCTGGATGGATAGGGTTTCCCAATGCTAGGGATTCACCTTGTCCAATCTCAGCGATTCCAATCCTCACAACCGATGTTCCGCGATTGTAAAATTGATACTGAAGGACATTGGCATAAGTCAAGGAAGTTTCCTCACGGATCAATCGCTCAATTGTTCTTTTGACGAATGCCATGTTATCCTTCGTTACAAGGTTCGTACTTCACCAAGTGAAGAATTACCTGGTGCTTGAGTGTAGCCGTTGGCGCTGTCTTAAGATCAGTCGTCAATTGAACGGTATTGGTGGTGCCAATGTTAACAGGGAACCGTCGTTCATTAATAGCCGAAGATCTATCGCTTTGAAGCGCTTTTGCATTGATCGGATCGATCAACGTATTACCGTTGACAGAAACGCCAATGTTGTAATCTGTCACATCTGAAGGGTCAACTTCAACGAACTGCAAAGCCACACATTCATCGTAGGACTTATCCAAGTTTACTTCAACGCTATCCAACCCAGATGCATTCAAGGCAACTGTCACTGCTTGCATTCGGGTTTTTGATACTTTTCTTTTCATGTTAATTACCTCTTAAGGGTTAGAAAAAAGAGAGCTGACATGAAGCCAGCTCTCTTGACAAAGGCTCCAAAAATGGAAAGGGAAGAAGTACCTTAAGAACGAGTTCGCGTTACGAACCCTTCGAAGTCAAAACGGATGTATGCCGTGTTGCCTGCTCCTGGATCCAACACTACGCCACTTGGCATCAAGAGTCGAATCTCAGTATGCACATCTCCAGCCAAGTAGATGAATCCCGGCGTCTTGTAGATGTCACCATCTTGAGAATCTGAATTCACCTGGGTAAGCAAACGAGCAATTGGAATGCGAAGCTTCTGCTTTCCGTCCTGCTTGATCTCAACAACCGAGTTCTTGAAAACGGCTGGAAGGTTATCTCTGTCGCTATCGTAATCCACAGCAGCTACATCCGTTCCATCAGCAGCTACACCGTAGGCAACTTTCAAGCCTGTTAGAATAGCCACTGTATTTGGGTCGAGCTTCGTTCCTTGGAAATCACTCTTACCAACTGCTCGGATGTTTGAAGCTTCAAGGATTTCAACCTGGTTACCAGGGGCGAAAGAAGTAGCGTGCATCAACCCACCTGGTTGAAGCTCGATATTGCCATTCTGAATTTCCTTGACGATGTTCGTGTTAAGACCACCGTTATTCTCCTTTGCTGTTACGCTTGCGAGAAAATTTGCCGCTAGTACGGCTAGTGCTAGATTTGAAGTGTTCACAGTTGAAATGTTTTTAGTTATACTGTGTATTGAACTGTCAATTGATGTTTGAAAAGCCTAATTGAGGGCTTAGAGCAAGGTGTTTGCATAACGTTCCGGTTGACCCAAGAAACTAGAAGCAGGGGATGACGCGCCTTGAGGAAGGCGAACAAACTGTCCGTTTTCAATGATCTCACGGAGTTTTCCGAGGTTTCCAGCTACAGGCTTCATTGGGTGATGTTCACACAAGAAGGCTTTAGCTACGGTTGGCATTCGAAGGCCATTTACCCCCTCTTCGCTAGTGGCAGGGATCTCCTGACCAAACATGTTGGCCAACTTACCCGCTGAGTGAATGGCCATACCAGTAAGAACACCTCGAGAGGTTTCGGCAACGGCATCATTACCGCTGATGGATGAAGACAAGACAAGTGATGCAACTAAGGCACCGGCCATGATCATCTTGTTCGTGGTTGAAGGCGTACTGTACTGCGGGAAGTAGTTGTTAAGGGCACGAGCGCCAAGGAAACCTCCAACAGCGGAGCCTACAGCGATTCCGGTGTTTGTGAGGCTCTTAACAGTAGGCGCTTTGAGCTTCGCTTTTGTACTCATGTCTGAGAAATTTGAATTGATTAAACTTTGACTTTCTCACTTTCCTTCTTCTTTGGACTTGCCTTCTTCTTTGTCTCCCCACCTTCTTCTTTCTGGTCTTTGATAAGTTGATATGCCCCGAAAGCCGCACCTCCAATTAAGAGGTAAGTCAATAAGCTGTTTCCAAATCCTGCCATTGACGGACCGCTTGAATCGTCGTCAGACTTATTCGAGTTGGTCGCGGAATTTGTATTAGCACTTACCGTCGCAGATCCTCCTGTATTAATCTTTGGGAAGGAGCTCGGAATGTTTGGAATATTTGTAGTCGATGAATGGTTAGAGCCTGGTTGACTTTGATTCATCCTTGACTGATAGGTTTCAGCCATATCCTTTAGAAACTCTGACCACACCAGGATATATCTCTTCCATACACGCTCCTCACCGTCGCTACTGTACTTTCCTTGATCAACATCTTTTTGAAGGTCTTGGATGTAGTTTTGAGCACGTGTAATCATTTGCTCCAACTCAGGTGTTGGGGCTGTCTTGTGATTGCTGTATCGGTATGGATCGCCAGTAGTGTTCAACCACGGCCACCCCGAGTTTCTTACTTTGTTTCGGAGTTCATCTGTACGACTCTTTTCACCGCCCGAGAAGAGAGGGCCGAGAAACTCCATAGCAGTTGTTGCCATGGCTATAATCGCGCCTATTGTTAGTGGTTCTCCCAACCCCTTCAACCCTTTGCGGCTACTGAATTGGCGGCCTAAACCGCAAAGTTGCCCCACCTCATTACTAGTGAGTTGAGTAACCCCAAAATCAACATCTGGATTTGCTGATTCAGCAAAGGTTACCAGGTATACTTGTTGGCCTGATTGAACACCGTTAGGCTCAATTGCCGTCACAATTGGGTTCTTAGGAACTACCATTGGAGCATCCGCACACCCCAGTGAAGATGTACCATTCAAAACTGCGTGTTGTAGCATGGGAAAAATGTCTATATCAGTGAAAGGAGGCACATGATCATACGCCGGAACGCCATCAAGTGCCCAATAAGTTGAAGGGTCAAAGGCGTCTACGTGTTCTCCCGATTTTGGTACAATGACAAAGACATGTGTCCACATATCATTGTAGTTAGCTGGAGTACCTGGACTACCTATTTGTTTGATGCGCGCGAAGTAGTGTGGAATGCCAAGCTCAAGCAAAATTTGAGAGGCAATCACAGAATAGCTCTTACAGTCAATTCCCGTCTTTCTATCTCTCCAGGCACGGGAAAGTGTTCGGATCAATTGCCAGTCGGTATCGGCTAAGTATTGAAAGTGGTTGTAGATGAAGTCTTTTACATTTCGAACCGTCTGTTCACGGGTACGCCCCTTGAGTTTTTCCGCCAATTGACGTGCTTCTGACCTATATGAATAGGCTGTATCGGCCATGATCTGCAACGAGGTTCCAGTATCCCCTTCTTGCATGATGATGGTATTTCCTTTTGCTTGAGGAATTAAGTGGTCATATTCCAATCCTCTTCGCAATTGACGATAGTGAGCTTCAGAAGCGGAAGTGCCCGGACCATTCAGTTTTTCACCATCTCTACCTTTCAGTTTTAGAAAACGTGTGTAGAAGTCTTTCCCGAATGTGCCAATCACACCGCCTGAAAAAGTCACCAAAACAAACACACAAGCTTGAGCCCAAATTGGAAGATCAGCAGACCAGTCCGTTTCATCAATCGCAATTTGATTGACGGCCGCCATAATGCTCCCCCCTGAGAATGAGATGAAGTCAATACTGTTGTGCTGCATATTTCTATTTCTGTCGGCAGTAAGCATGTACCGCGATTCGTTGATGTTGACAGCAAATAGAAATTTTTGATTTTTAAGGTTTTACCGATAACATTCGATAGCGTCAATTGACGTTCAATAGCGTTCAATAATGTTCAGTAGCGGAAGGGTTATCCACCTAATTTTGTGAAGTAAAAGGCTTTGGAGGTTGTAAAGAGGAGGAGCAAAAAAGTATTATTGAGCTCAATCTTAGCCTATGTCAATTGCCATTAAGAACTACGGGAAACGAGAATTTTATAATGTTTTAGTTCAACTGGGTTATTCAGCTAGTTATTACTTCTTTAGAAAGGAGTTAAGGGCTGCACTGAACTATGAAAAGGAAGAAGAGCAAGAGTTCAATTCGAGAAGGATCCTTAAGGTGCGTGAAGTTGAGGCGTACATCGATGAGTGTGGAATCCCAAAGAAGTAACGTCAATTGACACTCGAAGGCTCTTCGTACGGAAAGCCTTATAAACCTTGAGAAAAAGTGTCAATTGACAGTGCCTAAATTCGCTCTACAACCCGCATTCTGCCGTTGTAATTTCCCTAGATGTGTCAATTGACGTTAGAGTGGGTTTGTTCGGGCGCTTGAAAATCGAGTGTTTTAGTAGGATTCCTGAGGTGGTTTCTATCCCTGTTTTATTGAGGAGGCAAGTAGACAAGCAATCAATTTGAGGCTGAGCCAGCTTCAAGGATGCAATGGCCTTTTCCTTTTTACGAGCAGATCCTATGGCGGTAAATAGACTTGATCTGATCTCTTCCAAAACAAATGCCTCCAGACGGAAGTGGTATGGATTTTCGGTTACCGGTGGGATCTTATCGATTATCCATTGCTCGATATACTCGATTGTCAATTGACACTCAGCTACTGGTATTTGAATAGTAATTTTCTTCATGGTATGCAGTAATACTCTAGTGCCTTTTGTTGTCTTGTCCCTTGAACCCGCACCAATGATCCCGATTTATCTTTGGCAAACATCATTTCTATGTCGTGCGGGTATGTCATTCGGTTTTTGTAGAAAATGATCAGATTGAAGTTTGTACATTTTCCTGAATAGATCAATCGCTTGAGCATACCTGCAACAATCTTCTGCGGAGCGTGCTTATACTTCAGATCATCATTGTAAAAAGAGTAAAACACCTCCGTCAATTGACCATTCAAATAGAGAGCCATCTTATACATCGATTCGCTCTTCATGTCCTTATATCGTCCGTTT
>NZ_WBVQ01000001.1:1500000-1642620 GCF_008933165.1 Phaeocystidibacter marisrubri | reverse complement strand
TTATTTGATGTGGTGGCCATCGACTCATGGCAAAAGCTTGGCATCCCTAACCAGCGATTTGATGAGCTGAGAAACGAATACCCAAACACGGTGTTCATTGTCATTTTCCAACAAAACGGAGAAGGTGGCACGCGCGGGGGAGTGACGGCTGATTATGATGCTCCTGTATCCATCAAAGTTCATAAAGTCGATGAAACCTTTGATTTGAATTATGCGCGATTTGAAAAGAACAGGGGAAATAGGTTAGATGACGCCTGGATTGTATCAAGTAAATCGATTGTAGATTTAGATACAGCTACGCAAAGTGCACGAGATGATCACAAATAATGTTATGTGCATAGTATGGTTTTAATCAGTTCGATACAATTTCTATGGTCTCAAAAGACGAGTAAATAATACTTGTGACTCCAAATTCAAGTTCTTTGCTTGTTAGAGTAAGAATATGGTACTCGGTGAACTTTAAAGTCTTCAATATGAACGCTTCAAAAATGTACTTCTAACTGTCTTGTTTTAGGGAAAATTACCTTCAAATGAACAATGAAGGAACCAGAAGAAATGAAAAAGTACATTGCAAATGATTGCGACTTCATCAAATCAACTGGACCTTCATTGAATGAACACAGAGTCAAGTAGTTTAAATGGCGAGAACCTACTAAAACTACATCCTACTCACCACTAACCTTGACCAAACTATACTTACTCTGTGCTACTTTCTTATGGGTAATTAATTTTTAATAGTGATTAATGACAAGCATAATCCTACCCGTGAGACACCCCGAATCTGATACATTCCATCCCTTAAGAAACTTAAATCAAGTAGTTTCGAATCATTTATCATTCTAACATCCAAAGTCAACTTTTTTCCATACAAATTGACTATTTCAATAGAATCGAATGCTTCGGTCATGTTCTCTAAAAAAATAATATTCTCTTTGTTTTGATTTATGAACCTAAAAAACATATTGACTTTCGATTCATTTCCTATTCTTATACACTCGACGTCCACCTAAAGCCATACCAGCTACAGCTAGAACTTCTATAAATCCAAAGGGAGCAGGAGTTTCCGGATCACCAGGTTGTGCCATTACTGACATCGGAAGAAAGACCACTATTAGTGTAGCAATCCATAAATATCCATTTCTTCGCATGATTATGATTTTTTTTAAAAAATAGCTAGGAGACTTCACTCTAATTAATAATTCTATGAACAGAATCAATTAAAGTATTGTAAAAACATTGCCTGAAGACTCCCAGCTATTATTCTTGATTATTAATTATTGATTGCTTTTAAAACAATTTGATTTGACTCAGAACCTTCATCAAAGAAAACACGAACCATGTAAACTCCATTAGGTAATTTAAATGAATGTCTTGTACCTTGACTAGAATTCGTGATGAACCTACCACTTAAATCATAAACATTTACACTGAAGTTCTTTTCAAGATTTGATTGCACAGTCAAGACACCATCATTTGACCAACTGTAGATACCATGGTCATTCTGAGTATTCTCATCTAATGTAAGAGAATTGGAAAAGAATATTAGAAAACGCTCACCTACAAAAGAGGTGTCATTAGTGAAAACATATGGAGAGTTCGTTAAATTATGGATTAATCCATCTCGTTTATCTTCAAGATAAACACTGCGATATGAATACAAGTCTGAATCGTCTATTTCTATAGTGCAAGTGGCCCCATGATTCCTGTGAATAAGACCGACATTAAAAATGGCAGAATCAGAAGTCGAAATTCTGTTAATACTATAAAACTCTCCGTACGCTTCTGAATAGAAAGTCGGAACCGATGGATTATTAAGTAATTTTCTAGCATCGAATTTTGAATCATAGTATTCCGTCGCACCGGCATCGAATCCAACAAACAATTCATCTTGGTTCAAAGAGTCTAGAACTTCATGCAAACTGATATATACGCCATCTGCCACATTCTTATACAACTCTTGAGCAGTATTAATTCTTAAATTCGATCTCTGAAAGTTCAAACTCATAGTACTACTACCCGGGTCTGAGTCCAACTGCACCCAAAACGCTTGAAATGGTGAAATGTATCGGCTTCCGCCATTTACAGAAACATTTGAAACATATGAACTATATCCAGTTCCATTATAAACATGTATGGCGTTATGTAAACCAGTCTGACCCACCTGACCATTCCAATCATAATAAGCAGTAAAAGGATTTGATATTAAATTCCATCCTTCAGTATTAGACACAGCTGTTCCACCAACGAATTGTAGACCAGAACTTTGTCCATCATTATATTCCAGAGAACAACTCTTATCTGCGTTATCAATCGTTCCGGTAACTTCTATTGTTCCCGCATCAGCTCTTACAAAGTCACCATACTGATTGGACCCAACATACATCGCTACACCAGTTCCAGGGTTCAGAACAGTATTTACATTGCCATTGCAAGCTGGAATCCAAGATGCATTGCTAGCATCCCACTCCCATACAGATCCTTGCGGGCTATTGCTTGTATTTAAATTTGTGCCCGATTCAGCAAAATCAGTCAATGAAACATCAGTCATTGGGGCACCTAAATAATAGTATCGTCCATCCGAACTACCTCCATCTAAATCAAGCCATGCCTGCATAGTGACATCACCATTAACAGTACCCGCACCAAATAGCGTCGATCTTACAGATGGAGAATTAACAGCAAGTTTTAATAAAGCATTAGTTTTTAATTCAGTACCACTCTCTACTTTTACATTACAATATACATCCAACATCAATCCAGATATATAAGTAACTTCTGAACCACTAAACTTTAAAGTACCTTGTCCAAGAATCCCTAATCCATTATTAACAACGGATTTATTAACCGTCACCGTGTCATTAATATTTAACGAAAGAGAAAACCCATTATCAATAATCAAGGTGCTACAACTAAATGATCCAGGAACAGCGGTGTTCGATTTAATAACAGCAACATCACTAGAAGACGGATTGTTAGGTGACCAATTCTGACCATCCCATATACAATACTCACCTTCTTTTAAAGTGATTTCCCATAATTTATTAGACAGAGTGAGTCCAAAGTTTTGTGAACCGCCAAACGAATATACTTTAGTTTGGTCATATGTAGTATTCGATACAAACCTTCTCTCAGTAAAAGCACCAAGAGAATTACTTAAATTAAATTCATTCATTGTGCCAGCATTCTCAGAAGCATTTAGCACATCGTCGCCTCCAACAAATGTCCATGTAGAATCCGATATATCATACATCCAAATGTCATTTAATGACCCAGAATTAATTCCGTTAGTTTCATAGCCTGTACCTCCAAAAATGTACATTTTATCTCCGACTAGCACAGAGGAAGTACTGGTTCTAGGCCCTGGGAACAACGTATCCGGCACTCCTAGATTGTTATGACTCCAGCTAAATGGTCCGTAAGCTCCACCTAGAAAAGTCCAATTAACTCCACTCCATTTCCATAATTCATTTGAAAATTCTCCACCACCGCTAGAACTATTAACATATCCCCCGAACATATAGATTGCTCCATTCGAGTAAACCATCGTAGCACCACCCCTTGACCCAGGATTGTTAGTGGCCGTGTTAGAATTAATTCCATCGTTATAGCTTGATTCGAGACCACTACCCGTGCCTTTAAGCCAAGTCCATTGATCATTAGTTGTGTTAAAACGCCACAAATCGGCAATCTGCGCACCGCCAATATCAGTAGCTATACCAGCACCACCATACATATATACATACCCTGCATTAACGTCGTTTGCAATTGTGCCAGAATTACGAGCAGATGGATAGTTCGTAGCACTTTCGACATTTATTGTGCCATAAGAACCTGATGAGATTGCACCTTTATCACCTACTATATAAGTCCATTTGCCATCTAACAAATTGTACTTCCAGGTGTCAGCCAATCTTGTATAGCCGCTTGTGTTGGATTGATCCATTCCGTAACCACCAAACAAATACAGATGAGTTGATGTTTGCCAAGTAGTTGTATATATCCTAGAGGAAGGTATATTATTCACATCACCGACCCTTTGGGTTCCATAAGTTGCTCTAGTATCTTTATTATCAGATGTTCCTCCAAGGTAGGTCCAGTACCTTTCTTCAACGTTATATTTCCATAAATCATTGAGGTAACCTCGCACACCATTGCTAGTTATACCTACGCCTCCAAATAAATACAAATCACCATTATCATGCATCCAGATCGCTGAAGCCGATCTTGGACCGGGGTTCCAAGTAGATCCCGCAATATTCTGCGTACCATATATGCCTCCAGCAATACGATCGTCATCACCTTTAAACCAAATCCAAGAATTTGACGACACATCGTACTTCCATAACGCGTTTATTTCGCCAAAAAGCCCCGATTTATCTTTTGCTGCACCGCCAAAAACAAACACATCGGAACTGTTGCCATCCTTCCATGCGACACCGCGATAAACACTTCCAATTAGATTAGTGCTATTTTGTACTCCTTTCGTTCCAAAAACGGGTGTCCTGTTAAGTCCTGACTGACCTCCGACCCATGTCCAATCGTCTGTACTAATGTCATAGGACCATACATCAGCTAAATTTCCAAAACTGGATTGATCATACCCAGCACCTCCGATGAGCATAAGTTTTGTATTATCTTCAACCCAGAACAAAGGTGTTTCTCTACCTCCAGGAAGATTTGAGCCATTTTCAACACCCTTTGTGCCATACGATGATTTAATATTTACTGCATATGTAGCAGTGTTTCCTTCAATTGGCTTAAACTTATTAGAAACCATACTATACTTCCACATATCTGACAGGTGTCCGTAAGTAGAAGTATTGCCATATCCTAATCCACCATAAATATAAACCACACTGTCTACAACCCAAGTAGCAGTCCGTTCTCTAGCGCCAGGAATATTTGAAGGATGATAAACACTACTTTGGTTAATTGTAGTTTGCGCACATTGACCGCTACTCCCAGAAACCCAGGTCCAAAGTTCAGTAGAGGGGTCGAATTCCCAAACGTCATTTAACTGACAATAACCACCTCCATTATAACCTCTTCCACCAAACATATAGAACTTTCCTGTGATTGGTGATTGCCAATAAGAAGCGTTCTGTCGAGCACCAGGATAATTCCCTGAAGCGGAAGTGCCTTTTGTTCCGTAAGAACCACCCCATATTCGAGTCAACCCCCCTTTGACATAAGTCCAAGTTCCATTATTCACACTATATTTCCAGAGATCGCTGCACTCACCGAAAAGAATATTTGAGTCATATGCAGCACCACCGAATATATATATACTAATATCACCACCACTCTCATCTATCCACATTGCCGCACCCTCACGACCACCCGGAAAATTATTAGATGATGGAGTTCCAGCAGTTACTGATGGATTATGACTATTGATAGTGGTCTGTCCTGAAATCCAAACCCATTCGCTTAATTGTGAATCAAACTTCCATAAATCGTTTAGATGCCCATAATTTGCATTAGCATCATACCCCAAGCCTCCAAAAAAATAAACATCTCCGTTCGAGCTCTTAGCAAAAGCAACGCCTTGACGAGCTCCTGGGGTTATTGTTCGGTAGTCTAGGCCTTTAATGCCAGGAACTGTTTTCGTTTGATTTACAAGACCGTCTATCCAGACAGGTTCAACCTGACCAAAGCCAAGTAAACTCACTAGAAAACCTAGCGTAAGAATTTTTAACTTCAAAGGCATAATAAATTTGGTTTGACGGCGATTTCACCGAATTAGTTAAAGTGTTTTTAAGGCATCGAATCTATTTCAACCAAGGGATTGAGCGTCTATTATTTCGACAGTTGGTCATAATTATGACATCAACATGAAAAAACCCTTTCGTTAAAACTGTTTAAACTTGGAACGGGAGTGTTATTCCAGAACGTTCAGAATAGCTCGTAGTTTCGACCTGAATGAAGGTCCTACGTCTAACAATAATGAACCAACCTGAACGTAATCGAACTTATCAGAAACCGTATTGACATGTTTCGAATTCACAATCGTTTTACGATTGATCCGCCAAAAACAATTAGGCAACTCGTCTGAGATTTTGGATAATGTTTTACGAATAACTTCTGATTTAATATCAGATTCGTTCTTAAAATAAATCTTCAGTTTCCTTGGTTGATCACTCTCAATCAGAACGATATCAGAAAATTTTACACTTCGAAAGTGAGAAGCCCCAATTCTCAAAAAAACGAACGTCTGACATCCTTCCATGTCAGAACAATTTGAATAAGCCATAATGGAATTTATTACCCCCCTTCACCTAGAAAGAGGTGTACTCTTGTTTCGGCAAGCTAACGTCTAGTTTAGACTGAATCGAAGTGTTTTCGATGATTGAACTGATTTCAGCATGAAGGATACCATATTCATACAGTTTAAAAATTCAGGTAAATGCCAGGGAGGAAAGCTATTCACTACTGAAGTCTTACTTAGTGTCCTAACTTATATGAGATAGGTAATCGACAGTTCCAATACATAAGGAGAGAACTAAGCTTCCCGTAAGCCTTATAAATAGGCGATAAACCCAATTTGAAAGAACTAGATATTCCTCAGGCTGGAATCGGTGTGCTATTGTCATATGTTGTTACAATTGTTGTTAGATAAGTTATTTTAAAGTGGTTAAATTGCTGATATATAAATTTTTAAGTACTCAGTGTAATCTACCTTCTAAGCAGACGGTCATAGGTTCGAATCCTATCCGGATCACAAGAAAAAGCCAAGGCGTAATTGCTTTGGCTTTTTTTGTTTAGATATATTTCTGTACTTCATCAGATGACCAAGAAATATAAAATCTCTCTGAATATCGCACTGGCTTTGTTCGCCTTGACGGTAGGAATTTTCAAGGCATTTGATCTTGAGGATGAATCTACTTGGGAAGTGGTGGTTGTACTTTTTCCATTCTTTGGAAGTGCGCTAGTTTTTATGGGTAATGCTTACTGGTATAGTAGGAGTAGGTAGAAGGTCTGCGGTCTCTAGCCATATCATACCTGAATTCTCGCCTCCTTTCGGCGTCTCTGTGAAGTCATCCTTTCACCCTCTCTATTTTCATATATTTAGAATGGACAATCATACTACCTGACTATGAATCAGTTTACACGGTCTTTCGCAGTGCTTGCGTTGGGGGTACTTTCCGCTCCTGCATTATCGCAGGGGAGATTTAACCAAAACATTATGCCTTTAGGGGATAAGGAGGCGCTGATGGCCAATACCGGAACGGGGGGACATGGCTCTTCGGGGGCCGTGTATTACAATCCGGCTGCGCTGACGGAGTTAGAAGGTTCTAGCTTTTCATTTTCGGGAAATGCCTACTTCAGTTTTGATTTTAAAGCTGATCCACTGGTAACCCTAGGGAATGATGAGTTGGATTTTGAGGGGGCAGGTTATCGCTCACTTCCCAGTAGCATGATTGGAACCCGATCCTTTGGAGATTGGGTGGTGGCTTTCTCTCTTTTGGTTCCGTATCACTTTAATTATGAGGGCAAGAATGATTGGATTATCAATAGTCCCTCAAATCCGTATAACATTACCATTACTCAGGACTATAGAGAGGAGTATTTCTTAGGCGGACTCTCTACTGCTAAGAAGCTTGGCAACGGATGGTCACTTGGGTTGACGCTGACCGGACAGTATTACTACAGCTTGTTCACCACGGGGTCGAATGGCTATTTTATCTCAGACCCTACCATTGCGAGTATTTCACAATCTCGTCAAACGCTGGAGTCGTATACGCTTTTTGGAGTGGTAGGGATCCAGAAGAAGTGGGAGGATTTTGCGCTCGGACTCCGCGTTTCTTCACCGAGTATTCGCCTTGAGGGTTCAGGAGATTATTACCAGTATTCTTACATCAACGATGGATCGTCACCTCCGACTTCAAGTGTGTTGGATCTTGTGGGTAAGAAGGTTCACCAGAAGAATCCTATGGATTTTCGATTGGGGTTTTCATATCAAGTCTCAAAGAAAATCTTTTGGGCCATGGATGTAGCGTATGCCATGGAAGTTACGCATGATTATTACGAAGGCGAGGCGCCTGTAGACCCTGTGAGTCCTGAGAACATCCGAATAAGCACAGGGTTGAACGCTACGATAAAAGAGGATATAGATTCTTACTTTGGAATCAGTTATAACCCGTACAAGGAAGTGGTAAACGGTGAGGAGAGGCAGCAGAGCTTAGTGAGTGTTTCGGGCGGAAGCCGATTGAAGATTGCAAACTCTGTGAATACCATTGGTCTATTCTACGCTGTTAGCGGCTTGGAGAGCGCGGCAAGAATTGGGTCGGAAGATTCAATTCAATACCAGAGCTATTTTGGAGTGTCTGTTGGAACCACGGTGCAATTGGATAAATAATCAGTTCTAGATAGAATGGAAGGTGCCTCCACTTAGGAAGGTACTTTTTATCAGGATCACAATTTTCTAAATCAGGTTGAAGCGGTAGTTCAAACTGAGTAGGAACTGACTTCGTTTCCCAAATACTCCCAGTTCTGTGCGCGCAATCCAGTTCTTATTGAATTGATATTGAGCCCCTAGAATGAGGTTGAAGGGCGCAGTGACTTTCTTTTGAAGTTCGTAGTCGATCGTGGCATTTCCAACATCATTCCCCTGACCAAATTCTTCGATTTTATCAATGATTTGATTGGCGACAAGTCGTTGAGCTGGCGGGAGCCCGCTGGCCCAGTCGCGCATGGTTTCTATGTTTTGTCCCGTGCCAACACTGGGGAAGATGTCAGAGATGGGCAGATTGCCTCGCGTGTCGTTTTGGAGTTTTTGATAGAAAGCTCCCACCCAGATTGCCATGGATCTATCCGGGCGTGTGGGATTGAGGAAGTTGTGGCCTACTCGAAGACTAGAATTAAAGGCAGGCACAGGTTCAACAAGTGCTTCTACATCCACGAAGTTGTAGTTGTTATCCCAAGCAATCCAGACGGGCCCCACGGCGCCAGTTAGGGTGGCACCAATGCCGTAGGATTGAGCGGTGAAATGTTGTGAAGTTTGAAAACCAATGGGTTTCAATAAGGTGACTTCTGTGGTGGTGGTTCCTCCGCCCAGAATTCCGTAGAGGTTTAGAAAGGGAAATAGCCAGATATCCGGACGAACGGTATAAGCATGCGTGGTAGCGATAGTAGGTCCAAATTCGATGAAGCTACTCATGTCCACTTTTTGTCCACCATTGAAACCTATGGACGTAGATTGAATGGTGATTTCTTGGGTTTGTGTAAAGTAGACCGGACTAATGCCTGCGGCCAATTGAAGGTCAAAACCTCTCCGATAGGCACCTTTGCCGTAAATGGGCAAGTAATAGTCGTAGTCCATCGTTTGTAGACTGTCGAAATACGCCTTGTACGCTTCGTTCTTTTCGCGATTTACACCCTGTGCCATAGAAGTTAGGCTAGAGGTGATTAAGGCTAGTAAAAGTAGCTTCTTCATACGCTATTATTCTGGGATGTCGTGTCTACCAATGGGTATGCTCACATAGATGTACCCAATGCGATTTTGTTGAATGCCGTCGTTCTTTGAAACATCCGTGAGTCCCATGTAGTAGCGAACTCCCGTTGTGATACCTCGACCGTGGAAAAGCTTGTATCCAACGCCAACAGTCAGTCCAGCATCCCATCGATGGTGTTGATTGATCAAGTCGTGTTTGTACTCCAAATCGTTATCGCCGGACTGTATTCGAAATCGATCATAGGCGGCGGTCATAAATCCCACTTGTGGACCTCCTTCTAAAAAGAGGAAATTCGGGAAACGGTAGCGAATGAAAGCGGGAAGATGAATGTATCCCAATCGTCGCGTTACCTTTGATTTGTCAAGTTGATCGTCGATAGAGCTAATGCCTGTGGTGTAGGGGGAAATATTGGCTCCACCACCTGGAGATTTCACGATAAACCCCGTGTGCAAGAACCACGATTCACGGATTCGAATATCAAAGTACATCCCCAAATTCAAGGTGTAACGAGCTTTGAGTTCTTCCGTTTGCGTCAAAGTTGGAATCGCCAATCCTCCATCCAATCCAAACTCTACACCATCCGAGTTTAACTTATCGCCAAATAGCAGGGAAATCAGTATTTGCGATTGTGCCGCTACTGACATTCCTAGAAGTGCTATGACGAATAGTTTTTTCACTTAGAGACACATCTAAATCCCAGGTGTTCTTGACCAGAATCAAAAGCAGTTGCCATTCGAGCAGAGGGGCGGTAATTGCTGCAGTATTCTGAACTACAGAGGAAAGACCCACCTTTGGTAACGCGTTTAGGGACGAGTGGGTCATTCGGGTCGTAGCTCTGCGAAGGGCCATTCGGGTTCACGCATCCACGCACTTTTGCCAACGCTTTATTGCTCCGGTGGGTATCGGGACGATACCAGTCGGAGGTCCATTCCCAAACATTCCCAATCATGTCGTACAGCCCATAATCATTGGGAGGGAAGCTCTTAACGGGAGCGGTGGTTGAATAGCCGTCGGCGGCAGAATTGCCGTCAGGAAAAGTGCCTTGAAAGTAATTGGCTAGATATTCTCCTTCTGGAGTGAGTTCATTGCCCCATGCGAAATCGCTGGGTCCATTTCCTCCAAGCGCAGCAATTTCCCATTGTGCTTCGGTTGGTAAACTCTTGCCCGCCCAATTGGCGTAGGCTTGTGCGTCTTCAAATGCGATGTGAACGACCGGATGCTGGTCTTTTCCTTCAATGGAACTGTTCGGACCGTGAGGATGCTTCCAATCGGCGCCTAATTCCCATTTCCACCACTGCGACAAATCGTATAAGTTGGCGGCTTGTGCTGGTTCAAAAATCAATGAGCCAGGCTGAAGAATAGAATCCGGTGGTCGAGGTGTGTTTGGAGGAAGTTGCTTCTTGATTTCCTCCCAATCTACTGGACGTTCTGCCACGGTTTTGTAGCCTGTAGCTTCTACAAATGCCCTGAATTGAGCATTGGTCACTTCGGTTTCATCCATCCAAAATCCGTCCACTTCAACTTCGTAAACCGGGCCTTCTACATTCTTGGCTTCCGAACCTTCGTTTCCTACACGGTATGTTCCTCCTTCAATCCAAACCATGCCCTCGTGTTCGGGATCTGGCGTGGAGTTACAAGAACTGAGAAGGCTAAATGCAACAGCTAAAAGGAGTAGCGGGTATTTCATCTATCGTGTTGATTTCTTATTTAGTTGAAGGTTGTGCTCGAATCAGAAAGATAGTTAGAATCTCTTAGCGATGCCTGCAGAAATGCCGTAGCTATCGTACGCATCTACTTTGAGATCCCAGTTAACGGCCATCACAAACTCCATATCCCACCTCATTTCTAGGGAGTAGTCTGCGCCTATTCTAAACAGTCCGTAGTTGCCCTCTTTGGCTGTTTCAAGGCCTCCGCCGATGTAAGCGAGAATCGATTTGTATTGATAACCGGCAGTGATGCAAGAGGCTATTGGTCGGGATCGTTCGATTACTATACCTTGATTTTCAGTTGATTCGTATTCGAAGGATTCAATGATGATTTCATTGTGCCATCCAAGCGTGATTCCATTGGGAAGGGCATAATTGTAATCGATCGCCCAAGAGGGAGTTATAATGGCAGTGGTTATACCGTTTTTAGCCCCCTTTGGAATGATGCTATGACCGATTAATACACCGATGGAATTGGGCTTGCCTTCAGGTTCTGTCTGACTCATTCCGGCGTTCGAAATACAAAACAACAATAGGAAGGAGAGGAGGAAATAGTGTCGAGGCATAGTGGTTAGGTTTACCACAATATACCATTTGTACGTGGAAGTCCATTGAGTCGTACAAGTGTAGTAGAGAGAATATTTCTAAATTGGACAGATTCAAAAATTCAACTGAAAACTAGATTTAATGAAGGTTATCAAATATGGCGTTGTACTATCCATCGCATTTCTAGCCTCATGTGGCTCCGCTCAATTGGCTTCCCCAACAACTTCTGATGTAGAGAGAGTAAGCACTGCTAACCCGGACCTCACGCTTGCGGAATTGACCAAAGGCTACGAGTTGTACTCTGCGAATTGCAATAAGTGTCACGGCTTAGAAGATCCGAAAGCCTATACCGAGGAGGAGTGGAGACGTCTTGTTCCAGCCATGGTTCCGAAGGCAAACAGAAAAGGTTCTACCCTCACACCTTCTGATGAGAATCTGATTTTGCAATACGTATTGGCTATGGGGCCTCATGCAAAGTAGGTAACCGTAACCTAGTTTCAGTATACGTCACCTTAGAGTTCTACCAAATCAAACGTCGGATAGCCTCTTTCTCCAACATTGTTGTAGAAATCAGTAAACCGGAGTTTGTAAATTTTACCCGATACGCTTCGAATCACATAAATGATGGAATTGTCGATTTCGTAAAGTCCTGAATCGAAGTTGTACTCTTTCCATTCATAGCCAATCACATCGTGTTGACTGGAGAAGGAGAGCGCGGTGCTGGATTCATAGGTGGTATTCTCCCATGAATCGCTAGAAATTGCCACTTCCACTTGGTGTGGGTTGATGAGAACTCCAGTAACCGAGTAGGGAAGGGGGGGATTGTGGAATACATAAGTGTAGGGCGTAAACCAAAGATCCCAACCCGCACGATGAGGCTCTATGTCAACCACAGATCGACGATCTATGCTGAAGCATGTGTAGGTAGTATTCGCTGCTTTTGCAATGGTGAAAGTGTCTTCTGAAGTCAAGGCCAAATCGGCCACTCGAATGGAGTATTCGCTTTCAGAATGACTGAGTATTTGCAGTCGAATATAGCCTCTGGAACTACCGTCAACGTTACGTCCAAGGTCTAACGCAAAAAATCCGGTAAGCTGACGGTAGTCGCCAAAAGCAGTGCTGTCTAAATCTCCCTTGGAAGAGTCGTATTTCCAATCAAGACTGTCGAGTTGAAGAGGCGATGAGAACTCTTTGTTTACATGTGCAACTGCATTGTAAAGGGCGGAATTCAAGACGATGTGATAGCCTTCTTCTGCGGATTCGAAGCCGAGATCCCATTCGGTCTTTACATTCTGACGAATCACGGTTTTTTCTTCTAAACTGTAGTACAGTTGATGGCTGTAATCAGGCCCGATTTCTACAGAATGACTTTCTTCTGAACCAGATGTATGGCCTGGAATGGCTACCTCGTCAGGCTGGCAAGCGCTGAGAAGAAGAACAGCAGTGGTGAGTATTGTGATTCTCATTTTCCGATGGTATATGATAATCCGATGAAGTAGGATCTTCCCCAGTTTTGAGGGATGGAGCCACCTCCTGAATGCGCTCCACTACTTGAGGTTGCGTTTAGTAAGGTGACGTTGAAGAGGTTTTTAGCGCCTGCTGTAAGTTTCAACTTGCGCTTAAAGAAGGAAGTTGATGCGGTTAGGTCCATGGAGTGATAGTCGTCAATTCGCGTTTGGTAAACCTGGTCGTCCGAATCTATTCCGTACCCCAGTTGCACGCCATTGTACTTGTAGAATAGGCTTAGATTGAGGTTGATGCTAGGGATGAAATACTTTAAGGTGCTCTGAATTTCTGGGCTGTAGAGTACGGGTTCTTCGGCTAATTCGATGGTTCGACCAGATTGCCCTGTGTATGCGACTCCAAGATCAATAGACCACTGCTCGTAACTCAAAGCGGTTCCCAAATTGATTCCCATGGATTGAAACTCGCCTATATTCACATAGCTGTAGAGTGTGGAACTTCCGGTCTGAGCGAGGGAGATGAGGTTTTGAATATCGTTGTAGAAGGATTCCACCCACCAGTTAAAACGACCTCCACTGAACGTGTGGTTGTGATGAAAGCTCACTCGAAAATTGTGGCCATCTTCAGGAAGAAGAGAGGTGTTGCCATGGATGTCGTGGTTGATATCTACAAAATCGAAATAGAGTTCTTTCAATGAAGGTGATCTAAATCCTCGAGCATAGGAGAAGCGCATCACGTTTTCGCGCTTTCCCCAGCGGAGTTGGAAGGAGGGAATCACAGGAATTTCGAAGGTGCTGTTGTAGCCGAAGCGTACGCCGGGGCGAAGAATCAAAGCTTCAGTAATGTTCCATTCAACATCGGTGAAGCCTGCAATATTGGTAATTTGTTGCCGTCCGTTTTCAATGCGTCTTCCTACAGTAGATTCCATGTTCATATCGTAACCCAAGGAGTATCGCACGGCATTGCTGTCGGCGGAAGAACTCCAAGTACCTCTGCTCATCCAGGAATCAAATCGAGTGGTGTCTTGGTCGCCGGAGTTCGACGATAATTCAGAGTCGAGGTTCGTGAGGTTTCTTACAAAGGTGTTCTTTGTGCGGTTGTAGTAATTGTAGGCTGTGAGAATGTTGAGTTGAGAGTTCGATGGGGTTTTCCAATTCACTCGAATGGAAGCGTCGTTTCTATCGGTTTGGTATATATCGTCAAATGCCGTTTCTCCATAGGGACCGCGAGGTAAACCCCTGTTGGTCATTTCTTCCGTGTAGATAGAGGCTCCTAATCCGATGTTGAGGTTTTGTCGTGGGTTATAGTCGTAGTTCAGACGTCCCATCCATTGGAGTTTGGGTTTCCAAGTTTGGAAGCGGGATGAATCGCTGATTATTTCAGATAGATATTGGAATTGAGGGTCTCCATTGGACCAACCGTCAAAGTATTGTCGGCCACCGTTGAATTTAACTTGGTGTTTGGAGGTGCCTAGGTTAAGGTTGAGGTGGGTGTTGTATTGTCCCACCGACTCATAGTAGGTTTTAATTTGAGCTGCGGTGACGTTGGTGTTTGGCTTGGTGATGATGTTGATGGTTCCACCGAGGGCGTCGGTGCCGTATTGCACGGAGAGAGGACCTTTAATGACTTCTATGCGCTCCACGCTGTTGGCGTCAATCTGACTAAGGTCGATGTTACCGTCTAGTCGGCCGACCACCGGGACTCCATCGATGAGAACCTTGATATTTTGTCCTGAAACGCCTTGCATTTCCATCTGGCTTCCAAGAACATTGTCTTGATAGCTTCTGAGGTTCAATTCTTTAGAGAGGATTTCGCTCACATTGTTGGCGCCCATTTGTTCAATGCGAGATTTTTGGATGACGCGAACATCGTGAACCGCAGCCTCTGCGGTGGTTGGCGCATGTTGTCCGGTAACGACGATGTCTTGTAGGATCTCAGAACGGGGTTCTAGTTGAACGGTAGCTGGGATCTGAGTAAGTCGGGTTTCGTAGGTAGAATATCCCAAGGCATCAATTGCAATCAGTTGGTTACCATCGGTTTGCTTATTGATGGTGATTTGACCTTCACGGTTGGAGAAAATCACGTTTTCAACCGTTCCACTGGGCGACTTAATCTTCACACAAGCGTACGGAACAGGCAACTTGTTTTCGTCCACAATGTGAATAGTATGCTGACTCCATGCTGTGAGGGAGGTCAGGAGTAAGAGTAGGGTGAGGGGGAACGTGCGGTTCAATTTGCTTCAGTTCAAAGTGAAACCCTGAGTCTGAAGGGTTCCAGACTCAGGGCAATTGCACAAAGTGCAACACACAACTATGCTTATTCTACAGAGCTTACAGTTGGAGTGAGTGTGACGTACTCATTCATCAGTTCTTTCAGCTCTTCACGTAATTCGGTTTCAGAAAGGTCTTTTGATTCTTCTTCAAAAGCGTACAATGCTTTCCAAAGGAGTTTGCCGTCTACAAAAGATTCAATCTCTACGTTGTTGTTCGGAAGGAGAATTTCGTCCCATACCGAACGAACGGTTCTCCAGTATGCCTTGTGCTCATTCCACCAAACTCGTGCTACCTCACATTTTGAATCATCAGTAGAGGTGTAGCGGTTGAGGCCGGCTTCGCTAACAATAGGTGTTTTCTCGCCGTCTTTCAGAACGGTTTTGATGTTTTCTTGAATGTGATCAAATCCATTTTCTGTGATTTCATGGCGGTTGGTACGCTCCATGACATTATAGTCGCTGCGCTTGGTGTATTCACGTCTAGGAAGTGGCGCGTTGGTAGTGCTTTCCCAAAAAGATCGACCATCAACGTGTACCCATGTTGCGCTTCCTTGGTAGCGGGGACTGTCATCCACTTGGTAGACCTTCTGTGTCCACTGACCTTCTGCAGAGTTTTCATCAAGCTTGACATAATCCCATTTGGAATCTCCCATGAAGTTGTGGATGTCTGTGTTTTCGAACAACCAATCTTGTCTCCAGTGTTTTACGATGATGGAATCGTTCACCACCAAAATGTGTTGAATCACAATTTTGTCATCTTCCGTTTCATCCGCAAAAATCCACTCTGCTGTGGCATGTGCATGATACGGTTCACGTCTTTCGTAGTCTTCTGCATAAATGAAGGTTTCCACGAAGTCGAATTCAACTTCTTTACAACCGCATTGCGCGAGGATGGCATCGCGATCTTCCTGACTCTGAGCAAGGGTAGGTACGCTCAAAAGGCTCAATGAAAGAAGGGCTAATTTTTTCATTTCGATGGTTTATTGGATGATGATTCTTTCGGTTTGAACGTCGGATCCACTTTGAACGCGAAGGATATAAATCCCTCTAGGCAGTGCGCTAACGTCGATGGATTGTGTGGATAGGCTGGATTTCAAAGAAGTTGTGCGTACTATACTTCCATTGGTGGAAAGGAGTTGAGCGGTAGCATTTTCATTGTAATCAGAAACAATCGTGATGATGTCTGAAGCGGGATTGGGATACACCTCTATGAAAGAAGACGATTCTTCATTTAGGCCAATGGTAGAAACCAAACTTTTATTGAAGTACATTTTTCCCGTAGATGATCCACCAAATCCTGTGAACACAACCTTGTAAATGTCCTCATTTGCTGTTTTTACGAAGTACACTGTACTGTCTGCGATATCATATCCGCCTTGAGAGAAGTTGTATGACTTCCAATCGTAGCCAATGGTGTTCATATCGCTTGAGAATCCCCATGAACCCCAGTTGGTATAGGTATTTGGATCATTTACTGGATAGGCTTTTACCGCTTGTGCATCAGGCTGAAGAAGAACACCTGTTACGTTGTATGGCATTCCGAGGTCTGCCGTGTACTTTCCGAAGTACAGATCCCAGTCGCTTTGTGGCTCTACTTGTACAGATGAATGGTTAATTAGGCTGAAGTAGCCAAAGTCGACATTTGTAAAGTCTGATTTAGTGAGCACGTGCGACATGTCCATGCTATTGTCGAGGGATGCATGATGGAAGTAGAAAGATCCTGAAGTGAGAGAGTTGATGATCAACTTTTGGTAAGAGCCATTCCCAAATTCCAATACAAAGATTCTATTTCCGGTAATGACGTGAGTGCTCATATCGTATTCACCCCAACCAACGTCCAAACCGTTTTCCAGGGAATTGAGTGCACCTTCATACCAACTGATTTCCCCGTTTGTCAATTCCGTCCATCCAGATATACCGGTTGTGTCTAGGGTTTCAAAATCAGATGTATCACCTGGATAGGCCCATGCTCGAATACCGCTTCCGGCGTTGATACGGATAGCATATCCCGTTGGAGACACATCAAATCCAAGATCCCAGATGCTGACGTTGTTAGAAGACACTTCTCCATTGGAAAGGCTGTACCATACTTCACTTTGGTAGCCTGGGTCAAGGGAAACTGAATCTTGCTGCGAGAATGCGATAGAGCTAGTGAGGCAGGCAAGGGTAACCGTGTATAAACGCTTCATTATCTTTATTTAGATTGATTTAAAATAACGAGGCAAATATAGTTGTGACGAAGAATAACGTCAAAGGAAAAGCCAATAAAATTAGAAGGATTCTAAATAGCGGTCTAAATGATTAATAATCAAACAAATGAAGTTCGATTACTGGTGTATGTTTCAAGATGTGAAGTATGAAAATGACGGTATACGTCGAAAATATCCTATACAGATGATAAGGTTCGTCGACGTGCTAATGCATGGGAAGGTACTCCCGTATTATGGGAGAGATGGAAGAACGATAAGAATACTTTATACCATTATTATATAGCGCCTCAGAATTCACTCAAATATTTAGAGAGTGAATCACCCGAGTGGATATTCAATTTTTTTCGGATTCGGTGTCGGGCTACATCCACGGAAGCGGATTTAATATTCAAGCTTGTGGCGATGGACTTAGAACTTTGGCCCAATCGCAAGAGTGTACAGATGCGCAATTCGTGAGAGGTGAGGTCGGGATGGGAGCGCTGGAGGCGTTGGAGGAACGTCTCTTCTGTAGTCTCACTAAAATGAGATTCAACGTAATAGCTGGAAGTTGCACTTTTCTTTCTTTGGATGAGTTGCTTCATCTCTTCGAGGTAGTAGGGGTCCGAAGTGCGTTGGAACGCAGAAAGGCGATCTTCAATTCGCTCGATAAAAGCGTGATGATCTTCGATGAAGTCTTTGATATGCATATTACTTCCAGTCTTGTTGATACCATCTATACGCCCAGTATTCTTTTCACGTTGGGGTGAGATCGAAAAAAAAATGAAATAGTATTCTGATTTGATTTTTACCTGCGGCAAACGGGCTGTATTGTTACGATTTCAAGTGAAATAGTATTTTTTGTAGGGTTTATCGTTCAATTTCATTGTAGAGAATCCTTAATCTGCTATATTTGGGATGCACGATTCGTTTTGAGAGGGCGAATCTTGTTAAATTATTCACACAAATTCTTCGCCATGAGAAAAATTCTACTCTGGTGTAGTGCTGTATTCGCGTTGACCTTGTCGCACACAAGTAACGCGCAATGTTCAGTATCTACATTTCCTTATTTGGAAGATTTCGATGGGGCATCTTGGGGGGTATCTACCACCTTCGATCCGTGTTGGACGAGAGTTTCGGGCACACCAGCTTGGACGGTCGACAACAACACAACTCCATCATCCAGTACGGGCCCTTCTGCCGACCATACGGGCGGTAATTACCTGTTCTTGGAAGCGTCTTCAGGTACCGCCGGTAACTACGGTTACGTGGAGACTCCTTATTTTGACCTTTCTGGTCTAAGCAATCCAGTTATTTCCTTCTATTATCACCGCTATGGTCAGACCATGGGGGATATGATTATTCAGGCATCACTGGATTCAGGTGCAACTTGGTGTACGGTTTACCGATTAACGGGTCAAACACAAACGGCATCAACAGATCCTTGGTTGTTGGATTCTGCAAACTTGACTGCGGTTAAGTCTACATACACTAAACTTCGTTTTGGTGGTGAGAAAGGATCTAGCTTCTACGGAGACATGTCGATTGACTCTGTTGCGGTTTACAATTCAACATCTGCTGTGTGTAATATGCCAATCTGTTTGGCAAATTCAAATGTAGGTTCATCTACAGCGGATATTACTTGGACTTCAACCAACAGTGCATTTGACATTGAGTACGGTCCAGCTGGTTTTACACCAGGTATGGGACTCGGTACAACAACAACTGCAACTTCAACATCAATCACTTTGACAGGACTCTCACCTGCTACGTCTTATGATGTTTATGTTCGTTCAGATTGTAGTTCAAGTAGTTTGGGTACGTCTGATTGGGCGGGACCAACTTCTTTCGTAACGTCTTGTGTTACCGTTACTTCTTATCCTTATGATGAGAGCTTTGACAGTACTAACGTTTGGTCTCCTACTACAACGTACGACCCTTGTTGGAACATTACTGCGCCTAGTTCTTACCGCTGGCAAGTAAACAGTGGTTCTACGGGTTCTAGTAGTACCGGTCCATCTTCGGATGCTTCGGGTTCAGGTCAGTATCTCTACACAGAAGCATCTTCTTCTGGTGGTGATGCTATTATGGAAATGCCTCCATTTGATTTGACTTCCTTGACTTCTCCAGAGTTGAGCTTCAAGTACCACATGTACGGACAGACCATGTCTGACTTGTATATCGAAACATCAGTAGATACAGGTACTTCTTGGTATACGGTTGACAGTTTGATCGGACAACAACATTCTGCTAGTTCAGATCCATGGTTGGAGCGAATCATTGATGTGACATATGCTAAAACTGCATACACATTGGTTCGTATTCGCGCGGTGAGAAGTACAAACTTCTACGGTGATGCTTCTATTGACGACGTGAGCATGCACGAAGCTCCACCTTGTCCTAATCCACAATTCTTCCAGTACTTCAATTTAATGCCAACTACTGTTGATGTTACATTTGTAGGTGCTGGTAGCGTTTACAACGTAGAATGGGGTCTTTCTGGATTTACTCCAGGTACTGGAACCTTTGTTTCTTCGACCAATGACACGATTTCATTGAGCAACTTACCTGCGGGAACATGCTTGGATTTCTACATTCAGTCTGACTGTTCTGCTTCGGGTAACGGTACATCTGTATGGTCGGGTCCTTTCTCTTTCTGTACTCCATGTAACGCTGCTAGCTTACCTTATATCCAAGACTTCAACACATGGCCTTTGGTCTGTGAAAACCCAAGTGCAGGTACTGCTTCATGGCAGGTTTACGGTGCAGATTGGGCACGTGCTAACTACTGGAGTAACAACAACGCAGATTTCATCATGGAAATGCAACGCGTGGACGTTACTGCAGACGCGAGATTGTCTTTCGTTTGGTCGCACTACAGAACTTCTCCAACTTCTTATCCTGATGACGACTTGGCTGTACTTGCTCGTCCAGTTGATTCAACCAATTGGGATACCTTATGGTATGCAAGAGCTGGTGATGGTAACTTCGATTCACAAGACGGCGCACTAACAACTACGCCAGGTACAGGTATTCAAGAAATTGTTCTTCTTCCTTCCCACTATACTGGGCAAGTGGTTGAGTTTGTGATTAACGGACACTCTAGCTGGGGTCCAGATGCATTCGTGAACGACTTTGTAGTTGAAGAAGTTCCAGATTGTTTGGAGCCACTTGGATTTAACCTTGTTTGGGTTACAGATTCATCTGCAGCTATCACTTGGACGGCTGATACTTCAGCCACTACTTCTAACGTAGAATGGGGAATCGCTGGCTTTACTCCTGGTACAAGTACTATTTACACAGGTACAGGTGATTCCGTTTACCTAACAGGTCTTCCTCCAGCAACGCTTTTGGATGTATATGTGAGCGTAGATTGTGCTTCAAATTCTACGTCTGTAGTTTCTGGTCCATTCCAGTTCAGAACCAATTGTCCTGCTTACTTCTCTGCGCCGTATAGTGAGAACTTCTCGTTGTCTACATACGGGACGGCAGATGCGAGTTTGGCATTTGAGAATTGTTGGACAACCAATACAAACTCTAGTTACCGTTGGGAATCGGAAGATGCATCGGGTGCGAATGAGAATTCATCTAGCACAGGTCCATTCTACGACAACACCACTCCGACTACTTCAGGTGGTGGTTACATGTTTACTGAAGCTTCATTTACAGGTTCTCCTGCAGAATTGTACTCTCCACTCATTGAATTGTCATCATTGACAACTCCAACTCTAGAGTTTGCATACCATATGTATGGTCAGACCATGGGTACACTTCACGTAGATGTTTGGAACGGTAGCATGTGGGTAGACGACGTATGGATGCTTTCAGGTGAGCAACAAACTGCCGGTAGCGATCCATTCTTGTTGGCTGAAGTTCCACTAGCAGCATTTATTGGAGATACTATTCAGCTCCGTTTCCGCGGTGAAAGAGGTAGTAACTTCTACAGTGATATGAGTATTGACGACGTATCTATCAGTAACGGTCCGGCTTGTTCCGTAGTTTCTGGTGGTTTTGCAGAGAACATTACTTCATCTGCTGGTGACCTGAATTGGTCTGCATTCTCTACTTCTGATTACAACATCGAGTGGGGTCCATGTGGATTTACTCCAGGAACGGGTATTGGTACAGTGGTTACAAACGTAGCTCCAGGGTATACCCTTAGTGGTTTGAACCCGAATACATGTTATGAATTCTACGTTTCAAACAACTGTGATGCTTCTAGTACTCAATACGGTCCATTCAGCTTCACCACAGCTTGTTTGGCTCAGTTGAATGGTGTTTACACTGTTGGTGGTACACCTGGTCCTAACAACTTCGCTGATTTGGATACGGCTATGGCTGCACTCGTTTGTGGTATTAGTGGTCCGGTAACGTATCAGATTGTAGGTACTCAGGCATTGAATGGTACGTTGACCATTGGTGAGATTGACGGTGTGAGCAATACGAATACGTTCACCATCGACGGTCTTTCAACTGGTACACTTACGTCATTCGGTCTTACACCAATGATTAGTATCGAAGACGCCAAGCATGTTACAATCACTGGATTGAACATTGTGGATAGTGCTTCTAGTGCTGCGGGTATCCGCGTATTCGGTAACTCTGATAGTATCACCATTAGCAACAACAACTTGTTGGTTGCTCCAGGTTCTACTTCAAGTGCAAGTACGGTTATCGGTGTTACCAACTCATTGACTTCTATGTCGAGCACAGGTGGTGATGCAGATTATATCACAATTGTGGATAACACAGTGGTAGGTTCTTACTACGGTATCAACGTAATGGGTAACTCAACAACTGTTCACACTACAAATGCTGTGATTGAGAGAAACCACCTTTCTGGTCAGTACTACTACGGATTGCGCGTGTATTACTACGAGGATGTAGAGATCAACGATAACTACATCGCTCCTAGCACAAACACTTCTGGTGGTTATGGAGGTTACTTCTATTACCTGCATGATTACAACGTAGTAGGAAACTACATCGCAGGTCGTACTTATGGTATCTATGCTGCTGGTTTGAACCGTTACGACGCTACGGCGAACGGATATTGGGCCAACAACATGATCATCAGTGATGGTTCTACCACTCAAAGTGCATTGTACATCACTACTTCATGTCAGAATCTGGATTTCTACCATAACTCAATTCGCAGTAATGGTTACGGTATTAGAGATTTTTCCACTTCTAACTATGACTTCCGTAACAACATTGTTGTTGCAGGCAACTTGGCCATCGACTTCAGTACCGCTCCAACAGCGAATGACACGATGGATTACAACTTGTTCTACAATACCTCTGGTGGTAACTTGGCGGAATATCCTGCAGCTTGTGCTGATCTTGCAGCTTTGCAAGCAGCTCAGTCTGGATACAACACGAACTCTGTGAGTGCGGATCCAATCTTCGTTACAAATGATGACCTTCACTTGACAGGTTCTGCAGCGAATGACGTGGGTGACAACTCCGTTGGTGTAGCTGAAGATTACGACGGTGACGTTCGTCCAGCTTCTGGTTCTACAGTGGTAGATATGGGTGCTGACGAATACACTCCACTCTTGTGGGATGCTGAAATGATGGCTATCTATGAGCCAGGTTCAGGTGGTTGTGGTGACTCTAACGTTGTGGTTTCTGTGATTGTACGTAACCTTGGTTTGAATGACATCACTAGTTTGGATGTCTTTGCAGACGTTACTGGTACCACTACGGCTAACTTGAATACTACGTACACAACGACCATCCCAAGTGCGGGAATGGATACGATTGTTGTGGGTACCTTCAATATCTACAACGGTGGTAGTGTATCGGTTGATGCATACTTATCATTGACGAATGACGGTGACTTGACAAATGATACCGCTGCTTCAGTTTCTGCGAGCTATATCTCTTACGAGCCGCAAGCAGTTGCTAGCAACGACACAGTTTGTGAAGGTGACATGGCTAATCTATACGCAGTACCTCAACCAGGTGTGATTTATGGATGGTATGAAAACACAACCGACACTGTACCTGTATCAACAGGGGATACGTTGAGCGTAACAGCTGATCCAAATCAGACTACTTACTACCTCGGTTATGTAACAAGTGGAGTGGACTCTGTTGAGACTACATTCGCTGGTGGCAACAGTTGTGGTGGTGGTAACATGTTCGACTTGACTCCTAGCAAGCCTCTATTGGTTGAAGGATTCGTAGTGAACACCACATCTAGTGTAGGTACATCCATGACTGTAAACGTTTATTACGTGACTGGTGGTTATGCTGGTAATGAAACCAACGCAGGTGCATGGACCCTTCACGAAGCCGTTGCTACGGTTTCAGCGGGTACAGGTAACGGTACTCGTGTTGAGTTCCAGAATCCATTGGTGCTTTCTGCGGGAACTACCTACGGTATGTTCGTAAACTTCGCAGCGAGCTACACAAATGGTACACAAACCATTTCTAACAGTGACTTCACTATGGATCTAGGTTTGGGACTTTGTGGTGCGTTCTCTGGTACAAACCCTGGACGTATCTTCAACGGTAGAATGCTTTACCGTGCAGGTAACTCTTGTAGCCCAACTAAGATTCCAGTTAGCTTCACGATCAACCCAGCTCCAACTGCTGCAATTACGCACAACTGGGTAGGTGGTAACGGAACGGGTCTTGTAAGATTCGATGCAACTGGTTCTACTGACGCTACAGATTACACATGGGACTTCGGTGATGGTAATACTGCCACTGGTGATACAGTTCACAACATCTATGCAAACGGTACGTACTACGTAACGCTTATCGCTAGCAATGCTTGTGGATCGGATACCATCATGGATACAGTGATGATCGAAGGAATCGGGTTGAATGAACTTTCAGGAGTTCAGAGTGTATCTCTATTCCCGAACCCTGCATCTGCTAACGTAAGCTTGAGTATTGAAATGGCAGAAGGCCAAGACATGACATTGGAAGTTGTAAACCTTCAAGGTCAAGTTCTGTACACCCAATCACTCGGAAGAGTAGAGGGTGAGTACATTTGGTCATCTGACTTGAGTGCTCTACCAAGAGGTGCTTACTTCGTCCGCCTAACAGGTGAGACTGGAGTGAAAACACTTCCTTTGACGCTACAGTAAGTCGAATTAGACTTTAAGCATAAGCCCCGGCCATTTGGTCGGGGCTTTTTTGTTTCATGAAAAACCATTTCACTTGTAATTTCCTCGTTTATTATTCTATATTTGGTATTGTCCGTAAAAACGGATGTCGCGCAATTTTTTTTCATTTTCAACACAAATTCTTCGCTATGAGAAAATCATTACGATTGTGGGGAACGCTGTTGGCACTAGGTGTCTCGTATTTGGGATACAGTCAATGTGCCGTCAATACGTTCCCTTATTTAGAAGATTTTGATGGAGCATCGTGGGGGGTATCTACCACCTTTGATGCCTGTTGGCCACGATCGTCAAGTACTCCAACTTGGTTCGTAGACAACAACACCACTCCATCATCGAGTACAGGGCCTTCTGCCGACCATACTGGCGGTAACTACCTGTTCTTAGAGGCTTCTTCAGGTACAATTGGGAACTACGGTTATGTAGAAACTCCTTATTTCGACTTGTCAAGCCTATCAAATCCAGTGATCTCTTTCTATTACCACCGCTATGGTCAGACCATGGGGGATATGGTTATTGAAGCATCTCTGGATTCTGGTGCATCATGGTGTGTCATTTACCGACTTTCAGGTGAAACACAAACTGCAAGTACCGATCCTTGGTTGTTGGATTCAGCAAACTTGTCCGCTGTAATTTCGTCATCTACCAAACTGCGTTTTGGTGGTGAGAAAGGATCAAGTTTCTACGGAGACATGTCTATTGACTCTGTTGCTGTTTACAATTCCAGCTCCAGCGTTTGTACCATGCCGATTTGTTTGAACAATAGCAATATTGGTTCTTCAACGGCTGACATCAACTGGACTTCCACGAATTCAAGCTTTGAGTTGGAGTATGGTCCCGCTGGATTTACTCCAGGTATTGGAGCAGGCACTACGATCACTGCAACGGCTACAACTGCATCGCTCACTGGTTTAACACCAGCAACAGCGTATGATGTTTATGTTCGCTCAAATTGTAGCAGTGGCGGCTTGGGTTATTCCGATTGGGCTGGCCCAACTTCTTTCGTGACCACTTGTGTTACGGTTGCTACCTTCCCTTACGATGAAGACTTTGACGGAAGCACCTGGTCTCCGTCTACAACGTATGATCCGTGTTGGAATATTACGTCTCCTAGTTCTTTCCGTTGGCAAGTAAATTCAGGTCCTACAGGTTCTAGTAGTACAGGGCCAAATTCGGATGCATCTGGTTCAGGTAAGTACTTGTACACCGAGGCTTCTAACTCAGGTGGAGATGCACTGATGGAGATGCCTCCAATGGATTTGTCTTCATTGACTTCTCCAGAATTGACCTTTAAGTACCACATGTATGGTCAGACGATGACTAACTTATACATTGAAACTTCAGTAGATACTGGAGCTACTTGGTCAACGCTAGACAGCTTGATTGGTCAACAACAATCATCTTCTACAGAGCCATGGCTTGAGAAGATTGTTGATCTTACTCCAGGAAAGACTTCTTACACGCTTGTTCGCATTCGCGGTGTGAGAAGCACGAATTTCTATGGTGATGCTTCTGTGGATGAAGTAAGCGTACATGAGGCACCTCCGTGTCCAACTCCACAAAACTTCTCTTATGCTAACCTTACTCCAAACTCTGTAGATATCACATTTACTTCTGCAGGTTCCACTCAACAAGTGGAATGGGGTCCAACAGGTTATACACCGGGAACGGGTCAGATTGTATCTACTACGAATGACACCGTGAACGTAACTATGTTGCCTCCGGGAACATGCTTGGACTTCTATGTTCAGTCGGATTGTTCGGCTTCAGGTAACGGTGTTTCTGCTTGGTCAGGACCGTACACTATCTGTACGCCATGTTTCGCTGCAAGCTTGCCATATACTGAAACATTCGACAACTGGCCTCTTGACTGTGAAGATCCAAATGTGGGCCAAGTAGCTTGGCAAGTGTATGGTAACGATTGGGCACGTGCTTATTTCTGGGGTAACAACAACGTTGACTTCATTATGCAAATGCAGAATGTTGACGTGACCGCAGATGCAAGGTTGTCTTTCAAGTGGTCACACTCTGGATTGTATGCAACCTCTTACCCGAATGACGATCTAGCTATTCTTTCACGTCCAGCGGATTCAACAGCATGGGATACCTTGTTCTACGCTCGCGCAGGCGATGGTAACTTTGACTCTCAAGACGGTGCGGGTACAACCACACCGGGTACAGGGGTTCAAGAAATCATTCTTCTTCCTTCACATTATACAGGTCAGGAAGTTGAGTTTATCATTAATGGTCACTCAAGCTGGGGTCCAGATGCATTCGTGAATGACTTCGTAGTAGAAGAAGTTCCTGCTTGTTTGGAGCCTCTTGGATTCACGACCACAATGATCAACCCTGATTCCGTGGCGTTCTACTTCACAGCAGACACTTCTGGTTCTTCTTGGAACATTGAATGGGGTCCATGTGGATTTGCTCCAGGTACTGGTCCTACTGGTACTTTGAACAATGACACATCTGGTTTAGGTGGTCTTACTGCAGCAACCTGTTATGACCTCTACATTCAAACAGTGTGTGGTTCTACAGGTCAAAGCATTTGGGCTGGTCCATTCTCATTCTACACTGCTTGTGATACATTACCATTGCCTTGGAACGAAGGTTTCGAATTGATGCCTAGCGTAGGTGCTGGTATTGTACCTCAATGTTGGGATTATTCAACCACAAGTACATTCTACTTGGGAACAGCTTCTGGAACATCAGGACAGAACCCTGGTCCAAATAGCGGAACTAAGTATTTGTACCACAGATATAGTTTCAACAACGAATGGTGGTCATTTACTCCAGAGTTCAATCTATCTGCAGGTCAGTCGTACGAGTTTAGCTTCTGGTATCAAACTGAGGGAGCTACGTCAATTGATCAAATGACAATTGCATACGGTGCGGGTCAAGACCCTAGCCAAATGACTTATTCTGTGGCATCACAAACGGGTGTGTCTGCAACGGGTTATACTCAATTTGTTGGAACCTTCATCCCACCAGTTTCGGGCGTTTACCACATCGGTATCATGACCATGACGACTGGTTTCTCTGGAGGTATCAACATGGACGATTTCCAATTGCGTCTAGATCCATCTCCATGTCCGAATGTTTCTTCATTGACAGCTAATATCATTAGTGAGAATGAAGTTGACCTTCTATGGGGAGCTACATCTAGCCATCTAACATTTGATGTAGAGTGGGGACCTCAAGGATTTACTCCTGCCACAGGTGCAGGTCGTATGGTTACTGGTCTTACTTCACCTACCTTGAATATCGATACACTTAGTGAGAACACTTGTTACGATTACTACGTAACCGGTTACTGTGCGAGTGGTGCAACCATTCAAATGGGACCTTTCACTTGGTGTACTCCATGTAGTGCGGCTCCAATGACGTACACAGAAGACTTCAACGCATGGCCACTTAACTGTGTGGACCCAGATGCAGGTGATGTAGCTTGGGCAAACGACAACGGTTGGGCTGAGGCGTACTTCTGGGGTAACAACAATGCACAATTCGTCATGAATATGCGCAACGTTGATATTTCAGTAGATGCACGCGTGAAGTTCAAATGGTCACACTCTGGCCAATATGTAGCTAGTTATCCTGATGATGACTTGGCGGTATTGGCTCGCGTATTGGGTACTACCACTTGGGATACCTTGTTCTACGCTCGTGCTGGTGATGGTAACTTCGCTTCGAACGACGGTGCAGGTACAACTACTCCAGGTACAGGTGTGAACGAAATCCTTGCACTTGACGCTGCTACCTATACAGGTAACACTGCTGAGTTTGCTATCATTGGTAATTCAGACTGGGGTCCAAGTGCGTTTGTGGACGACTTCATTGTTGAACCACTTCCATCTTGTCCGGAGCCTTATTCTGTAGATTATCTACAAGCTTCTGCAACATCTAATTCTGGTGTGATTTACTTCAGTCCAGGTGGAGCAAGCAACTTCAACATTGCTTACGGTCCTGCGTCTACTACACTAGTTCCTCCTGCAACTTGGATGAATGCAACAAACGATACTGTAACGTTGACCGGTTTGACCGACAACACTACGTATAATGTTTGGGTACGCGATAGCTGTGGAGTGGGTGACGTGAGTTTCTGGACAGGTCCAGTTCAATTCACTACACTATGTCTTCCTTACACCATGCCTTATTTCGAGGACTATAGTTCTTGGCCTCCTGCATGTATGGATATTGACAACGGTGATTACCCGTGGATCAGTTATCCAGGGTGGGCTGAAGCTGATTTCTGGTCAAGAAATGATGTAGATTATGAAATGACAACTCCACTTGTAGTACTTACAGATAGTGCTGAGTTGAGCTTCAAATGGTCGCACTCTAACCAATATGCTACATCTTATCCATACGACTCTATGCAAGTTCGCGTAAGAGCTGTTGGTGGTCCTTGGACCGTTGTATGGAGTAGAGCAGGTCAGGCGTTCGGTTCTGCCGACGGTGCGGGAACAACCGTTCCAGGTTCTGGTGCAACGGAATACATCGGTTTGGATTTCCAAGCAGGTGATACCATTCAAGTTGGATTCTTCGCGCACTCTGACTTTGGTCCGGATGTGTTCGTTGACGATGTTCAGATTTACAAGAAGCCAGCATGTGCTAGTCCTTCAAGCCTAGGTGCATTTAATGAAACTTCTACAAGTGCAGATGTATTCTGGACAGAAGGTACTTCTGGTGCCACTACTTGGTATGTTGAATACGGTGCTCCTGGATTTATGCCAGGTCAGGGTACTTCAATGATGGCCACAAATGATACTGTGACGATTTCTGGTTTGGCAAGTGCTTCTGCATTCTGCTACTATGTCACTGAAATTTGTCCTAGTGGTATGGATTCTTCTTCAACAGTGGGTCCGTTCTGCTTCGGTACGCTTTGTCCTTCTGGATTTAGTGCTCCATACTTCACGGATTTGGAAGTTCTTTCGCCAGGTCAGATTTCAACAGGTTCTTTGGAAAACTGTTGGAACTTCTACAACAGCGGTTCTACTATGCCACGTTGGGAAACGGAAGATGCTTCTGGTGCAAATGAGAACTCATTGAGTACAGGTCCATTCTATGACCATACTTTGAATGGTAGCACAGGTGGTATGTATGTGTACCTAGAATGTAGTGGTGGCTCATTGGGAGACACAGCTGTATTCCAAGGTCCATGGGTTGATGCAAGTGCTTTGAACGTTCCAGAACTAAGTTTCTGGTACCACATGTACGGTCAAACTATGGGTAACCTTTATGTTGAAGCTCGCGATGCAGCCGGTATGACTTGGATGCGCGTAGATTCAATTATCGGTCAACAACAATCTGCTGGCTCTGACCCTTGGTTGGAAAAAACAGTATTGTTGAATACGTTCAGCTCAGATACTATTCAAGTACGCTTTATTGGTGAAAGAGGTAGTAACTACTATAGTGACATGTCACTAGATGATATCTCAATCCGCGAAGCACCTACTTGTCCTCAAATCAATGCGATCAACTTTACCGCTGTGAGCACTACTGGTTCTACTGCGAACTGGACTCCAACGGTAACAGGTCAGACGTATGAAATTGAGTACGGTTCAGGTGGATTTGCCATGGGATCAGGTACTTCGGTAGCTGCAACAGGTAGCTCGTATACCTTCAGTGGCTTGCCTACTAACTTGCAACAAGAGATGTACATCCGCCCAATTTGTGGTGCGAACGATACCGGTATGTGGACAGGTCCATTCAAGATTGAATTGACTCCAATTCCATGTGACGACTTCGAGGCGTACAACACTGGTTTGGTTGATGAACAGTCTGTTCTTTGGAGCGGTTGGAACAACACCAAAGCACAAGATGGCGAGGTAGTTAGCTTCCTAGGTTCTCAAGCCATGCACATTCACGAAACAGGTACAAACAGTACTAGCGACGTGGTGGGTGTATTCGATACAATTAATTCAGGTGCTGCTGTGGTTTCCTTCGACTTTGCCTTGGCAACAGGTGCAGGTGGTTACTACAACATCCTTCATAACTACACTGGTCCGACTAACGTTTGGGCGATTGAAGTTTACATGGATGCAAACGGTACGGCAACAGTTAATGGTGGCACCAATAGTTCTGCTGTAATTGGTACATACCAATTCAACACAACAGGTTGGAACACGATCGAGCATCACATTGATCTTGATAACGATACCGCATGGATTGTTGTAAACGGTTCGGTAACGAACGTAGGATGGCAGTTCTCTTTGGGTAGTGTGAACTTCGGTGACCAATTTAACGCGGTGAATTTCTACGCTGCTGCGAATACTGGTCAAACTCCGAACTACTACATTGATAACTTCTGTGTATGTCCGTCACCAGCTGGATTTAATTCAACGAACGTGACTTGTACTACGGTTGAATTGGATTGGAGCTCTTCTGAGCCTACTTCTATCCTTGAGTACGGTCCTGCAGGATTCACCATGGGTTCTGGTACGATCATGAATGTAGCGGCTCCTTACACTGTTTCTGGCCTAATGGCGAATACAGCGTATGAGTTCTACGTGGGTAACGAGTGTAACGGCGATACAACGTTTGTTGGTCCGGTTGCAGTTACTACCGCAAATGGTCCACTACCATCGCTTAACGCGGCGTATACCATCGACTCGGTGACTGCTTCTGCTGGTTATGTATCACTGGTTTCCGGTGCTGCTAACGCGGATAGTGTTTATTGGGATTTGGATGATGCAATGACAGCGTCTACAACCGATGTGAATGCGATTTATACTTCCGGTGGTGTGAAGATGGTCATCGTGACCGCTTACAATGACTGTGGAAGTGTAACAGACACGGTAACATTCGACGTCAACATCTCCATTGTGGAAAGTGAACTTAGCCGTACGCTAAATATCTTCCCTAACCCTACAGGTGGTGTAGTAACACTCGACTTCAACTTGGATAACAACAGTGAAGTGAGTGTATCTATCATCAACGTTCAAGGTCAGGAAGTGATTAGTGAACAGCTTGGTAGAATCAACTCTTACAACGGTCAATTCGACTTGAGCAAGCTTCCTAAGGGAGTTTACATTGTCAGAATTCAGTCCGGCTCACATATTGTGAATAGAAGAGTGACTCTGCAATAAGACTTAGAGAATTCATTCTCTTTGAGAGGAAGCCCCGGTGGAAACACCGGGGCTTTTTATTTGAAAACTTGTTCCTGTGGTTTCGGATACTCTCGTGAAATGTCTCAATTTTGCAGCGTGCATGTAGGTGATCACATATTCTTTGTAGATGGTTCCGGCGGTGGAATGATCGTGGAGCTCGACAAAGGCCTTGCTTTGGTGGCAGCGGATGATGGAAGAGAGCTTTGGATCGAAGTTCATCAATTGGAGAAGTACGAAGGAACTGACTCTACATTCTCCTCCATCCAACCAGAGACTTCGTCTCATAGTGATTCAGCTGAATGGGGGGTAGGTGCTGTTGTGAGCTACTTGAATGAGCCCGGCGGAGGGAAAGTAATTGATGAAGGCGATAGAGGATACCTCGTTTTAGATTCAGATGGATTTGAACGTTGGTTTCGAAAGACGGAGCTCGTGCTCGTTTCATCCGCCATTACCGCAGCACTGCAAGAGTCGGAGACTATTAATAAAGATAGCTCTACGAAAGTCTTCAAGCCACGAAAGAAAGAAACCAATATTCTTGAAGTAGATTTGCACATCCATGAACTCTTGGAATTCGATTCCCATTTGTCGGATCATGAGAAATTGGAGCATCAACTTCGAGTAGCTAGGCATCAAGTTGAGAAAGCAAGAAAGGGGCACTACAAGAAAGTCATTCTGATTCACGGCGTTGGCAAAGGGGTTTTGAGAACTAAAATTCAAGAAATGCTGGAAGGAATGGAACGAATTGAATATTACGATGCCTCATTGAGAGAGTATGGAACAGGAGCCACCGAAGTGGTCTTTAGATAGTATGTTATACATCGTTCTTTGAAGATTTTCCGCGGACCACATCGCCAGCTTCGGTTGGAGGAAAGTCCGGACAACACAGAGCGCCACGCTTCCTAACGGGAAGGTTCCGTTATGCGGAAACAGCAAGTGCAGCAGAGAGTAGACCGCCTCGACCCTCGTGTTGGGGTAAGGGTGAAAGGGTGAGGTAAGAGCTCACCAGTACGGATGGCGACATGCGTAGCTAGGTAAACCTCGTGGGTTGAAATGTCATGTATACCGACAGTCCCGCAATGGCGGGATAAGGGCTGCTCGCCTAATGTCGGGGGGTAGGCAGATTGAGGGTGCGGGTGACCGTACTTCTAGATAAATGATGTGGATTGCTTCGGCAATAACAGAATCCGGCTTATGAGCGGAATACTTCAATACGATGTAAATCAAAAGCGACTTCGGTCGCTTTTTTTGTTTTCTACTCTAAATGGAAGGCCTTCAGACTTATCTTTGCCGTATGGGTATGCGCTCAAAAATCGGAGAGTACAAAGCTGTGTACAAGCGTGCAGGCTGGAAGGGATTGGCCAAAGAACTCGGTCCTAAAGCGGCCATTCTTCTCTTCTTATTTTTCTTGATCAAAGGCCTGGTTTGGCTTGCCGTTCTGTTTGGTGGTTACGAAGCCCTTTCCTGATCTCTACTTCTTGTAAATCTCGCACAAACAAGGTCGTGTTTGCTAAATTTTAGGCGAGGTAACGATCTATTCTTATCTTGATAGTATGAAGAAACCAACTGTAAAGAAGCCAAAGCGCGCTCGTAAGGCAAAACGTAGTGTAAAGACAGGAACAGCGCCTGGCTCACTCATCTACGTTGGTGAACAAAAGGTTGAACGAGTTAAGGCTCAATTGATCCGATATAATGAGGATGATTTTGAGGAAGATAGAGATTTGTCGTTCGATAAGCCCGTGGCTAACATGCTCCGAGATTCACATGTTCAGTGGATCAACCTTCACGGTATTCACGATGTAGATCTCATTCAGCGAATAGGTGCAAACTTCGATATCGATAAACTGATTCTCGAGGATTTGTTGGACACGACCCAACGCCCAAAAGTAGAAGAGTTTCCCAATTGCTTGTTCTTCACCTTGAAGAGTATTGTGGATATCGAAGGAACCGATTTTCAGATAGAACAGATCAGCTTTATCCTCACCGAGAACAGCGTGATTTCACTTCAAGAGAAGCCAGCGGATATCTTTGAGAATATCCGAGAGCGATTGCGCAATAAAGCGGGACTCGTTCGATTGAGAACCGCAGATTACCTTCTGTTCTTGTTATTGGACGCTGTAATCGATCAGTATTTTGTGATACTTGACGAATACGATTCACTATTAGAAGAGCTTCAAGAAGAGATTGTTACCCGTCCGCAAGACGATACCTTAGTTCGCACGGAGAAGCTCAAGCGATCATTGGTGTTGCTGAGAAAATCAGTGAACCCCTTAAAGGATACCGTGAGTTTGATGAATCATGGAAATATGCGCTTCTTAAACGATGACTTCTTGAAATACTACAGCGATCTCAAGGACTCAGCACTGGAAGTGATTGAATCTGTGGATGCCTATCGCCAAATGGTTGAAGCACTTGAAAATCTTTACCTCTCACAGCTATCACAGAAAAACAACGATACGATGCAGGTATTGACGGTGATTGCTACCATTTTCATCCCTCTCACCTTTGTGGCTGGAATTTATGGGATGAACTTTGAGTACATGCCAGAACTTCAGTGGAAGTATAGTTATCCCGTCTTTTGGGGCATCATGATTATCGTGACGGCGATTATGATTCGCTACTTTCGTCGGAAGGGCTGGTTTTAGATTTCGTTCTCTTAATCTTGATGTTCAGATAGGCGAACGCGATGCTCATCATTGGACTGAGCCAGTTGAAAATGGCGTAAATGAAGTAATCGCCTGTGGCAACTCCCAATGCACTACTCTGATACGCTCCGCAGGTATTCCAAGGAACGAGAGCGCTGGTAACGGTTCCACTGTCTTCTAATGAACGAGATAAGTTTTCAGGAGCTAGACCTCGCTCTTTGTAGATGTCTTTGTACATCTTTCCCGGAATCACGATGGCTAAGTACTGATCGGAGGCGGTTAGGTTGAGAAAGAAGCCTGTTCCGATGGTTGACGTAATAAGTCCTGCGGCAGATTCTGTAAGGGAGACGATGGCTTGTGAAATTCTGCGCAAGAAGCCCGCTGATTGCATGGCTCCACCAAAGAACATCGCTGAGATGATGAGCCAGATGGTTGTCATCATTCCCGACATACCAGAAGAATTCAACAAATCCCCAAGTACAGGATGATCTCCTCCCAATTGGGCACCCTCGGTGAGTCCTCTAAACACACCCAAATATCCAGAATAGCCATCTAGCGAGGTGACACCCGCAATTTCGGCTACAATATGAGGTTGAAAGATGAGGGCAAATACACCACCCGCAAGAGCTCCAACTAGGATGGAAATAACTGCATCTACCTTTGCTATAATCAACCCCAAAGTGACCAACGGCACCAGCATCAACCATGGTGTGATGTTGAATCGAGCGAGGATATCTTCAGAAATATTCAATGAACTTGTTCCAGTCACGTTGGTATCTCCAAAAAGACCAATCAGAGTGAAGACTATGATGGTAATGATAATACTCGGCACCGTGGTTATGGTCATATAGCGGATGTGGGTCACCAAATCTGTTCCAGCCATGGCAGGAGCGAGGTTGGTGGTGTCACTTAAGGGCGACATCTTATCGCCAAAGTACGCACCGCTAATTACTGCACCTGCTGTGATGGGAGGCGAAAACCCCAAAGCAGAGCCAATGCCCATGAAAGCGAGTCCAATGGTGGCGGTGGTATTCCAACTACTCCCCGTAGCTACCGAAATAATGGCAGAAATAATGATGGCTGCCGGCAAAAAGTAGTTCGGGTTCATGATTTGAATTCCGTAGTGCACGAATGCTGGAATCACACCACTAATCAGCCAACCACCTGCCAATGCACCAATCATCAACAAGATGAGAATGGCCTTGGTGGTGTCCATGATGCTCTTGGATACAGCTTCAAATACATCCTCCCAACTCTTTCCAAAGCGAATGGCCATTCCACCCGCAACCAAGCCGGCAATGATAAGGATCATCTGGTTACTTCCAGAAAGAGGGTCAGCACCAACTTCTTTGAACTCTTCTTTCGAAAAGATAAACACGTTTAACGCAAGGGCAATAATCAGAAAAATGACCGGGGTAAGGGCCATTCCGAGGGAGGGACGTCTGTTGGCGACCATTAGTATCTTGGATTTGAGGGCAAGATACTAAATGAAGCTAAGCGAGCTCAGGCCAATTTTGAATTGCTTCAAACACTTCCGTAGTGGGCAATCCAACTACATTGTAATACGATCCACTCAACTCTGCAATTCCAACCATCCCAATCCATTCTTGGATTCCATAGGCTCCAGCTTTGTCAAAAGGCTGATAGGTATCTACGTAATGTGAGATCATTTCCTCACTCAATTCCACAAAAGCAACTTCCGTTGTAACGTGAAAAGTGTGAAGCAATTCGCGATTGCACAGACATATACCACTGATGACCTGATGTGAAGTTCCCGAAAGTGAACGAAGCATTTCTACTGCACTTTCTCGGTTGGCAGGCTTCCCATATCTTCGGTTTTTCTTCCACACTTCGGTGTCTGCGGTGATCAATAACTCATCATCTACTAAAGTTTCACGAAGTGCTTGGGCTTTGCTTCGCGCTACCCATTCAACCGTTTCTTCCGCGGATAGATGATTTGGTGCCGATTCATCTGCATCACTCACTCTCACTTCAAAGTCATATCCCAAGTCAGCCAAGAGTTGCTTTCTTCTCGGAGAACCCGATCCTAAAATGATTTTTTGGAAGCGTTTCATAGTTATAGGGTGTAGATGAGTACAATGGGAGAGAGCAGGCCTAGAAGCATATGGATCTTAAGCCATGTAGAAATTTTGTGGTACTGGGTTGCTTTTTCAGCGAGCACAAGTGCAACGGCAATGATGACTAACGGTAGAATTAGAACGATGCTGGTCCAAATGAGGACTTCGTAGTGGTCGGGGTAGAAGAGGGATGAAACCCATAAAAGCGCAGTGATATCTAGCGTTATCAGGAAGAGAAGGACGGATTTTACCGTGCGACAATTAAACGTGATAGCGAATGTCTTGTATCCAGAAGCGGTATCTCCTTTTACATCTTCCAAATCTTTTACGATTTCCCGGATTAAGGTGGATAGGAATGCGAATGCGCTCAACACCAAGAGTGTGTTCCAGCAGGTATTGAAGATAGGTGATCTGCTACTTTCTACAGGAAGAAGGTCGAACAACGCAACGATGAGCACATTGGTGCTAGCTAGGAAGGCGATGATAATGTTTCCAATTAGAATACGTCCTTTTAGCTCCATGGAATAAAGCCAAAGCAGCACCAAATTGAAAGGGTAGATGATGACATACTCCAATTGGTCATTGAGGTAAGCAACTGCACAAAAAAAGACGAAACCTATCGTGCTCAATATTCCGAACAGCCAAAAGGCCGCATTTTCAGTGATGGTAACGCCTACACTTCGCTTTTCGGGCTTATTGATCTCATCGGTTTCCTGATCAAATACGTCGTTGATGATATTTCCAGCACAGCCAATGCAGAATAGAGAGACAAATAAAAGAAGGAGTTCAACCGTAGAAAGGCCAGATTCACCCATCAGTGGTTGTACAAAGGCATAGTGCAACACGATGGGAATTCCTCCGATGAAGAGAACATTCGCAAATCGCACCAGCTTGAACCATTCCTTTACCATGTATGGTCGCCTTCTAACATCCAGTTGTTTTGCACTTTAAGGGTCTGTTCAATGATGTCACGTACACAACCTTTTCCTCCATTCTTGGGGGAAACATAATCACAAATGGCTTTCACTTCTTGAGCGCCATCGGCAGGAGTACAAGCCACACCAGCCATTTGGAGGGCTTCATAATCTGGAATGTCATCGCCCATGTAAAGCACATCTTCAGGCTGCAAATCGTACATCAAAAAGAGTTCTTCCATGGCTTCTTTCTTGTCGGAAGAACCCATCCAGATGTCTTTCACACCAAAAGACTCCATTCGTTCTTTTACGGTAACGCTCTTACCTCCCGTTATAATGGCGATTCGATACCCCTTGCGCAATGCCAATTGTAGAGCGTATCCATCTTTGCTGTGAAACGTACGGTAGGGCTCCTGACCAGGGATGAGGAGAACGGTACCGTCTGTGAGTACACCGTCTACATCAAACACAAATGTATTGACGTGGTTGAGCTTCTCTTTATAGTTCTGTTTCATGTCTATTTTGAATGTGCTCCGAGAGCAGGCGGTAGATTTCATTTTCCGATGGACTCAATATACTTTGATGTGCCATCATGGTGATGCGGTCTTTGCGAACGGCTGGCCCTGTTTGAGATTCGCTGGCCTGACCTGATTTCGCGACTTCAGCCGTTTTATCGATCAGTGGATGTAGCAAATCAAAGGGCACGTTGTACTTCGCGCAAATGTCGGTGGCAATTGCGTTGATGTGATTGGTGAAGTTGTTGACGAACACTGCGGAGGCGTGGAGGGCTAGCCGTTTTACACTCGACATTTCGCGGATATCCGAACTCAATAGAGTGGCTAATTTTTTTAGGAGGGTAAGTCCGTCTTCCGTGTCTGATTCCAACAAAAAAGGCACTTGGCTAAAATCTGTATCCTTTCCTTTGGACATGGTTTGGAGGGGATAAAACACCCCTACCTTTTCAGATCCATTGTACAACACGTCCATGGGAGTAGGCCCACTGGTGTGTACGAGTAGGGTGTCCACGAGATCAAAACTAGCCGCCGTTGGAGCAATAGCGCCATCTGAGATAGCGAGTATGAGTACGTCTAATCCTGAAGTTTCCACCTCGGATTCGGGAATGAAGTCAACACCTAATTCGTTAGCAAGTGCACTACCTTTTTCAGGATCACGGGCACTTACCGACAATTGGATTTCGGATTTAGATTTCAACGCCTGTCCCAATGTCCATGCGGCGTTTCCATTTCCGTATATCCCAACTTTCATCATGTAGAGAATTTAGCTCTTCTTTTTGAGACGTTGGTAAACTGCCATGAAGGAGCCAATCCCCATCAAGATACAACCGATCCAAAGAATATTGATGTATGGGAATACGATGGCCTGAACGATGATGACATCTTCTTGCGCTTCGCGGTGTTCCCATGCCTTGATGATAATCTTTTGTTGATTGGCATCTGCTGAGGCAAACTGGAACTTCAAACCCACTTCTTCTATAATGGCATCCTCAAAAGATTCGCCCTCTGTGGTGATGTGATAAATCGGAATAGCGTGATAAATGCTGTCTTGCATTGTGCGAATGCTCAAAGCTGCACCCACTGTGGCGCCAGAGAACTGTCCATCGGCTGCTTGAATATCGTACACAATCACCGAGTCGAGTGTCAACTGATGCTTGTTGAAGATAAAATGTGGATCTGAAACTTCAAGTTGAGCTTCAATTTCATTCTGCCAGGGGTTGAAACGAGTGGCAGAATCTCGGAGATCCGCGTAAGTGACGTGCGTGTAGATGTCTCTATTCCAGTAGTGTTGGGTAGAAGGTTCTGGAACATTCCCCATTCTTTCATTGATTTGGAAGAAAGGTTGAACACTGAATGAGACATTTTCGTCACCTGGCTCCCAGATGTTTAGATCAAAATAGATGTTTCTGCCATCGGTGGAACGATTGGTCCACTGCATTTTATAACCTCGGGTTTCGGCTGTGTCGTTAAGCACCAAGAGTTTGTTCTTGTTGGCTGGAAGGTCATCTGCCAAAAACGATTGGTTCTGCGTAATCACTTCCTGCTGTCCTTGAGAAATAAGTGTACCCAAGAGAATCATTCCAAAGCCTACGTGCGCTACAGAAGGTCCAGAAATGCCTTTCCACTTTCTACCTACGCGGAACCAGAAATCCAAGTTGGCTATTACGGCCCATGTAGAAGTGAAGAGCATCACAATGTAGAGTGGATGTTTCATTCCGAGCGTCAATACCATCACAACGGTTAGCACCAAAGTGATGAAAATGGAAGCACTGATGCTTTTCCAGAACTGCTTTGCCGTGCTACGCTTGTACGTCAGGAATTGTCCGAAGGCTACTAGAAGCCCCGTAACAATGGCAAATGGAAGTTGGTAGCGGTTGTAGTGCTGAACTGGGTCGTTTGGATTGGCGAGTTTTTCCGTGAAAAGCGGAATCCATCCATCAGGCCCAAAGAGGCTGTTCCAAACTGGAATTGAAGTAGAGAAGGTAATTTGAAGTGAGGAAAGTAGGAGAACCATGGCTCCAATGAACATCCAAAACTCTCGAGAAGACAGCTCGTCTTCTTTCCCCATCTTTTTAAACTGCTTGAATCTCCAGAAATAGAGTGCAAACGATCCAATAACGAAACCGAGCAACACCAATAGAAGTTGAGCGTGAAGACCCAAATCCACAAAACTGTGAACAGAGCTATCTCCCAAGATTCCACTTCGAGTAAGGAAGGTAGAATAGAGAATCAACAAGAAGCTCAATATGGTGAGAAGGTAGGCAGAAGGGAGTGATCCTCCTCGGTTTTTTTGAATCAACAACAAGTGAGCGGCGCCCACCATCATCAACCAAGGAACCAAGGATGCATTTTCCACGGGATCCCAAGCCCAGAATCCACCGAAGCTCAATGCTTCGTAAGCCCATGCTCCACCCATTAAAATTCCGATTCCCAGAATTCCAACGCTGAAGAAGGCCCAAGGCAAGGCGGGTTTCACCCAATCTTTGTGGTTGCCGGTGAGCAAGCCTCCAATGGCATAGGCAAATGGAATCAAGGTAGAAGCAAATCCCAAGAAGAGGGTAGGCGGGTGAATGGTCATCCAATAGTTCTGGAGGAGGGGATTCAATCCGCGACCGTTCTTGAATTCGTCGATCAGCAATAAGTAATTCGCGTTTTTAGTCCATGGAAGTCCGATGTACTCTGGCAATTCGCGAATGAGCAAGAATGGACTCAAACCGATTTTGGTATCGCCAATGTAAATGCCGAGCAGCATGGATGCCAAGAAAGCCTGAATTACCACAATGACGCTCATCGTAGACGACTCCCATTTCTTCGCGGTGAACATCACGATGATTCCGAGCACGGCATGCCAGAACATCCACAGAAGGAAACTACCTTCTTGTCCTTCCCAGAAACTGGAGAACATGTATCGGGTAGGGAGTTCGTTGGAAGTGTGGTTCCAAACGTAGCTGTATTCGTAATAGTGATTCAGCATCATGTAGAAAAGCGTTCCTACAATGCCGAATACCGATATGGCATGCATGAGGTAAGAAGCACGGCCTAGTTTTCGCCATTCCAAACGATCTTCTCTTTGCCAGAATTTACCATAGGCGAACAAGGCAAGGATAGAGGTTGCAAAACTCAGAATGACAAAAAAGCGACCGAGGTCGCCTACAAACAAATGTTCTCCAATATATTCCACGGGTAAGAAATGTGGGATTAATCTTCAGAGCTGTAAGAGTCTGTTGCTCCGCTCATCCGGTTTTGTTCATTGTACTTTGAAGGACATTTCATCAACACTTCTGAGGCAATAAATGCAGTGTCGGTGGCAAAACCCTTCATGGTGATCTTTTCACTCTTTTCGAAGTCGGTGGGTTTTGGACTGTTGTAGTAAACCACACGCTGACTACCAGAATCGTCTACCGCGGTAAAACGAAGCATGGTGGTGTTTGGATTGAATGTGATATCGTGCTCGAGATTTAACTCTCCAACTACGGTGTACGTCTCTCCAATGTTTTGATCGGCGCGATCAAACGTAACGTACGTGCTCGCATCCTGAAAGGTGGAAATGATACCGCCAATTAAAACGGCAACTACCACAAGTAGGATGATGTGTGAAGTCTTCATGCTTTTATCTCTTTCTCAATTCGATTCATCTTTTTTTCCAATCGAACCATGTTAACAATCAAACCCACGAAAATGATTAGCAAAACGCCAACAACCACGTAAATTTTACCGTTGCTGCGCATAACGTCCGCCATTTCAATGGATTCACCAGATTCCTGTGCAAATGTGAGGGGAGAGAATAAGGTGAGGATAAGGGTGTTAATCCAATATTTCATCCGTAATTTCCTTTTGATTGATGATAGCTTCGCGAGCGGTCTTAATTCTGAAAGTGAGTTGGGCAAACCAAACTCCAATAAGGTTCCATCCAATGACAGCGGGGTAGAATACCACACGCATTCTCGAATCGAGGTCGTATTGATTGAAACCTGCATTGCCTCCGTTGCCTGGGTGTAGAGAGTCGGTGAGTCGAGGTAGAACCCCGATAAAGACAATCATCAGCACAAAAGCGAATACGTTGTAAACTGCACTGAGTCGGCCGCGTTGGTCTTCATTATTCATAGAGCCTCTCAAGATGAAGTAGGCTGTATAAATCAAAAGGGTAATGGCCGTTCCGTTCAGTTTTGGATCATTGGTCCAAAAAGTTCCCCAAGTGAATTTTGCCCAAAGACTACCCGTAACTAAGCCCATCAAGGCGAAGAACATTCCCGTTTCGGCAAAAATGCTTGCTCTTTTATCGAAGCGCGGATTTTGAGACTTCAAGAAACGAATGGAGAAGATCAGGGAAACGAGCATCATGGGAACCATGACGAACCACATACTTACGTGAAAATACAGGTTACGGATACTCTCGTTTAGAACGTCCAAACGCGGGACTTCATTCAAGAAACCTGCGTAGATACTATAAGCGACAAGCAGTACTCCAACTGCCTTCCACCAATGTTTTTTAACAGACAAAATGTGGATGTTTTTAAGCTGCCCAAATGTACGGAAAAATGAGCATCGGCAATGAAATTGTCCATGAACTCAAACACGATGTTCACGATAGTGTGTCCCTTTCGTTCAACTTGATTACGTACTTCTAGTACCTGTCGATTGACAGTAGGCAATTTGACTGTAAGTAAGAACGAGAGCTAACGCAGTGGGAATCCACTATCAACAGTAAAAATTGTTTGCTGAACTCACAGTCGTGGGCGGTTGCGGAGGGAGGTCTTTTGGGGCTTCCCTCTTTTTTATTCCCTCCAGATTTGAGGATAAAGGATGAAGGAGAGGATTCCTGTAAGCGACGAAAACAATAAGAGGAAGATGAGATAGGTGTTTTCTCCCCAATTCATTCCCAAGCTTGCCACATGACTGGCTCTTACCAAAAGTATAGTGAGGGGAAGCATGAGCGGGATACTCAATACGGCAATGAGCACAGTGTTGTTATTCGTTTTTGCAGAAATGGCGGAGAGTAGCGTTAGTGTGGTAGAGAAACCTACCGTTCCTATGATCACCACTACCAACATCTGGAGATTGTCAATAATGGGATTGCCGAGTAAGAAGGTGAACAATCCGTATGTGAACACTCCAATGATCACGAGCAAGATGGAATTGTAGATCATCTTCGCCAGAATCATCGAGCTAGGGCGAACGAGTTGGGCGTAGTACCAAAACCGATTTTGACTCTCTGCACTGAAACTACGAGTGGCAGAAGAAAGGGCTGAAAAGATGGTAATGATCCAATACAGAGCAACCCATGAAAGTCGATTGAGACTGGTTTCTCTAAAGATGAAATAAGAGAGATAAGTGGTACTGACCGCATAGAGAAGTGTGGCGAAAATCGCATACCGCTGACGAAAATCGAGCTTGAGATCTTTGGCAATAAGATATCGGATTTCTCTCCACATGCTGCGAAGATACGTGCTATCGCATCAAAAGCGTAGTATGAATTCATCGAAAGTGACACTTCTGCACGCTAACTTGCGTATTAGATGAACATGAATTTCCATCTTTCCATGAAACCTATTTATCGCGTTCTACTATTCCTGCTCGTTGCTTCTACATTAGCGATGGGGCAAGTTCGCGGAGTACATCTGGAACTCAAGGCCGTACTACCTCCCAACACAGATTTAATCAATTATAGAGTTGAGGTGATTGATAGCTCATTCACGAATCAGAGAGTGGTGCACGAGCTTTTCACCGATTTTGCGGGAGAAGTTGACTCCGTTCTTTCAGGAGCATACGATTCTGGTCAGATGATTATTCGCGTGTGGGGGTGCAACCAACAACTCGCATTTAACAAATCTGCAGCGTACGACACTATCAATGGAATCACATCAATGACGGATACAGCATATGTATCATGTGTGGATAGTTGTGAAGGGACCGTTACAGATCAGTTGACCAACAATACACTCACCTTGAGTTATGTCAATCATCCCAATTGGACAGGGCAAAACATGCGTTACTCCTTTTCAGATGGAACGACACAGAGCGGGGCCAATATTTCCAAAACATTTTCAATACCAGGGAAATACTATTGGGCTGCAGTGCATTTGGGGTGTGTAGTGCGTCAGGATACGGTCACAATTTCACCTGCCGACAGTTGTGAGGCCAAGTTTATAGTAGATACCGTCAATAGTTTTGGAGGGAACTTGGTGATTTGGAACATATCCGACTCCACCAGCTTTGGAGCCGATTCTCATACCTATTTCTGGAATTTTGGAGATGGAAATGCTGCTCAAGGTCCTTTCCCAACCCACGTTTATAGTCAGCCTGGAGCTTACAAGGTGAGTGTTCTGATGGAAGAGTACGATTCTCAAAACACACTAATTTGTTCTAGTTATCATGTGGAAACCGTAGGTATGGATGCCAATGGCGACTTGATCTACAAAACGGGGTACACCTTGAATGTGATGGATCCGTATACCATCGGCATAGAAGAAAGCGAACCCCATGAGTTTATCGTGTATCCTCAACCAGCGAATGATGTGATTAACATTGAATCAGAAGCCGTCATCCATGGGTTTTCGCTGTTTGATCTCTCAGGTCGAGAAGTGCATTCTCAAGCTACCTTTTCGAATAAAATCACAATAAATACAAATGATTGTCCCTCTGGGATGTATGTATTGCGTATTTCAAGTAGCAATCGAGTTCAGCATCTGAAAATCAGAGTTGAATAAACAAGGGTTAACTGCGCCGTGTAAGGGCATGGCGCAGTTTTTCAATGAGCTAAACCAAAATGAAAGGGCAGACCTTCGTTGATTTATTAGGTCTGTTTTCTGGAGTAGATATGTTGAACATAAAGACAGCGGGAAGAACGGTCGTTGAAAAATGCATTATTCGCTAAGAACTGCTCTTAGTTAACGCTACATCATTGGAGGTGTGCTCTGTGTACAACAAAGCGTACCTTTATTTGGCGCAATGAAGGAAACACTCTCATTTACAGATCTTGTTGTTCGTTGTCGGAAAAATGACCGACGCGCTCAAGCTATGCTGTATGAGAAGAGCTTTCCTGCGCTGATGAAAGTGTGTAGGCGCTATCGCAAGCAAGACGAAGATGCGAGGTCATTAGCCAACAGTTGTTATCTCAAAATTCTATTGAATTTGGAGAAGTATGACGAGGCACAGCCCTTTTTACCTTGGGCAATGACGGTAGCTGTTCGAGCGTGTATCGATGAATTGAGAAAGTCGAAGACATACAATGAACAGGTGTTGCTTAGCGACGAAGAACGTCCGTTTCGAGACGACTTCAACGATTCGGTTTCCAATGATGTTTTGAACACCATTTCTGCAGAAGAAGTGGATTTGGTGATGAACGCATTGCCTGAAAGACAAAAACTGGTGTTCAATATGTTTGAGTTTGAAGGGTACAAGCACGAAGAGATTGGAGAGATTCTCGAAATTTCCGTACGAACCAGCAAACGCTTATTACAAGCAGCTCGCGAAACGCTTCGCGGGCGGTTGATTCGGCGGTATCAATTGAAAGATGTGATTTGATGAAAAGCGGATTTACAAACTGGCTAAAGGCAAAACTCGATTCCTTCGAGGATACGCCAACTCCTTCCGATTGGGCGGCAATGGAGCAGATGATTAATTCTCAACCATCTCTGGTGGCGAAACCGTGGTATAGATCCCTCGGCGGCGTTTCTGGAATCGTCTTGTCCACGGCTGTGGTCATCGGATCCATTTTTTGGTTCACAAGTGAGAATGCGGAATCTACCCAATTAGATGCACAAACTGCACCCGCAATCGTCAATACCCCATCAGGATCTACTTCTAATCTTTCTCCTGCGACAATCTCAAATACTTCGTTAGAGAATAACTCTTCCACGGAATCTTCACCTTCTGTTTCTCCTTCTTCAGAAGTCACAAGCCCATTGGGTACTAATCGCTCCATAGGTGCAGATGCATCGAGTGAGAACACGATGGCTCGTGTCGGACAGAATGAAAATCAGGATGTTTATACCCGCAGGAATTCAGCATTGGAAGCAGGTGAATCGTCTCGAACACTCGCGCAACAACCGTCTTCGGAAGAAGGAGGTGCGGTTCCAACGACATCCGATGAGCGCTCCAATATCGCGTCTGCTGATCCATACGAGATCGCTTCTACGGAGTCAACTTTAGCTAATTCTTCAGATGAAAAAACGGGAAGTACGGCTGTAAATTCTGAATCCACTTTCGGGGAAAATATGGAAGTAAGAGGAGAAGGTGAAAGTATCACAACTCCTAGCCGTCCATCTTCCTCTTCTAATGATGCGAGCTCTAGTGAAGCCAATGCTGCCAGCGTTGCAGAGGAGATGAATGACAATGGAGGAGGGAATACAACGGCCACTGCCGAAGAGGCTGGAGCAAATCATCCATCGAATGCTGAGACCGAAGAAAAACCATCGTCTGCTGTCATTCGCAATTCTTCTAACCAGCCTTCACCATGGTCCATTACAGCCTATGGAACATTTGCTGCAACCTCAACACCACCAACAACCGCAGAAGGAAATGTTTTCTATGAAGTGACTTCTCCAGTGGGCTTTGGACTTGAGGCAGATTACCGCATCTATGGCTGGAAGTTCTCGAGTGGTTTGAGTTATCTCACCGAATCTCAGAAAACAACGCATTATGAGTATACCGAACAAGAGATTTTAAGCAGTCTGAGCTGGTTCGAGTGGGATACCACCTATACCCAAGTGGTCGATTCTACTTGGCAGATAACAGGGATCAATACCGGTAGGTGGGTGTACGATACCACTATGACCTACACGACTGACAGCATATTGAAAGAAAAAGGGGATACTGTTCTGGTGCGCACTGAAACAGCAGACATGAAACAAATGAATGGTTACCGCATTTCCGTTCCTCTGATGGTAGGTATGGAATGGGAATACGGGAAGTGGAGTACCAGTATTCAAGCTGGTCCCATTCTTACGTTCTCTTCTACCCAATGGTATCAAGGCGAGGTCTATCGTTCCACTCACAATAGTATAGGAGTGGATTTGGCGGCCAGAATGGAGCTGGGGTATTCCATTACACCGCACTGGCAAGGCATCTTCCGATTGGGGTATCGGACGAATGCTATGCCTTACAGCGATTATCGCAAAGCGGCGTGGACAAGAAATTCTGTTCCATTGTCATTGGGCGTTCGGTATAGGTTCTAGGGATAAAACTACAGTCACGGGTAAACCAAATGTGTAACTTCGCGTTACTGAATTAAATACAACTCCCGTGAAATACATTATTCCAATTCTTGCTATCGCAACTGCATCGTGCAATACCAGCACTGCTCCGTCGGCTTCTCAACCTGCTGAAGTTGCAGAGGCAAGAATCCAAGAACACAAACAAATGGATAGTTTCTACAGTTTTGAAATGACAACGCTTGATGGCGAACCCTTTAATTTTGAGCAATTGAAAGGCAAGCGTGTCTTGATTGTCAATACTGCTTCAGAGTGTGGTTACACTCCTCAATATGCTCAACTTCAAGAGCTTTACGAAGAGTACGGTGGAGAGAAGTTTACCATTATTGGTTTTCCAGCCAATAACTTTGGTTCCCAAGAACCGGGTTCCGATGAGCAAATTGCTACGTTTTGTCAAAAGAACTACGGGGTTTCATTTCCTATGATGAGTAAATCATCAGTAGTAGGTGAAGACATGAATCCGGTGTATCGTTGGTTGACATCAGCTTCTGCCAATGGAGTTTCCGATGGTGAAGTGAAGTGGAACTTTCACAAGTTTACCATAGATGAGAACGGCGTATGGACGGCTGAGTACCCTTCTAGTGTTTCTCCTTTGGACAATGCAATTATCGACTTTGCCTCGGGTAAATAATTCATTTAGAAGGGATATCCCACACTGTGTTTAAACATCATTTTAAAAAGAATTCCCACCTTTGCGCGGGAATTTTTTGATTCAAGACTCATGAAGTTAGATATACTTGCATTTGGAGCTCATCCAGACGATGTAGAATTGGGCTGCGCTGGAACCTTGGCAAAGGCGGCTGCCGCGGGAAAGAAGGTTGGAATTGTGGATCTCACCCTTGGTGATCTCGGAACACGAGGAACACCGGAGATTCGCTTGAAAGAAGCAGCCAAAGCTGGGGAGATCTTGGGATTGAGTGCAAGAGAAAATCTGGGATTTCGCGATGGATTCTTTCAAAATGACGAAGAGCACAAGCGCGAAGTGATTCGAATGATTCGCAAGTATCAACCCGATGTGGTGATTTGCAATGCGCCTTCCGACCGTCACCCTGATCACGGAAGAGGTTCTGAGCTTGTGGTAGAAAGTGCTTTTTATGCGGGGCTACGCAAGATTGAAACTGTAGATCAAGGTGTGAAGCAAGAAGCATGGCGCCCATCTAAGGTATATCACTACGTGCAGTTTTATGATCTAAAGGTTGATTTCAGTGTAGACGTTACAGGATTTGTAGATCAAAAAATGGCTTCGATTAACGCACATGAGTCGCAGTTCTATAACCCAAACAGCGATGAACCAAAAACGGTAATCTCATCCAAGCAGTTTCATGATTCCATAACGGGTAGAATGGTGGAATGGGGTAGAATCATTGGCGTAGAACACGCTGAAGGATTCATCGTAGATCGCACTCTTGGCGTAGATCAAATCACCGATCTTATTTAGAGCTGGCCAATTGGCTGTAGATGGTGAGCCACTGATTGGCTACCACCTCAGGTAAGAATGGCTCCACCTGCAACATTTTCGACTCTATCGTTGGATAGGGTTGAGAGGTGGATTCACGCATGCATCGCAAGAGGTCGAGATCATCGTCTACTCTGCTCCAAATGACCAGTTCATCTCGTAGGAAGGTTTCAGGGCCTCCACAACGCGTGCATATCAGCTTTTTTCCAAGGGCAATGGCTTCCAGACAAACCACAGAGAAGGTTTCCCTTCTACTGTTTACAATGACCGTCTGAACGTCATTTAAGGTCTTGAGAGAATCGTGATGATCTAGTCTTCCGTGGAAGATAACCGCATCACCGAGCTGCAATTCATCACTCAAGTCTTTCAGACGTTGTTCATCTTTTCCACCACCCATAATGTGGAGGGTGGCATCGGAATGTTCTGCTTTGAAGTTTCTAAACGCGCGAAGAGTACCGCTGATATTCTTGATGTTGTCATCCAAATCAGCTAGAACACCAAAGGAGAGTATGTTTTGCTGAGGTGGCTGGGAGTGGATACTCTCAGTGTCTACCACATTGGGGACGATTTCAATATCTTTTCGTCCGCTGGCTTTGATCATGGCATCCGCCAAGAAACCACTCACCGTGGTAACAACGTTCACTCTTTTAAGTAAAGCGATGGTCAGTGCTTTTGCAATGGCCTTTTTATTTTGAAAACGATGATCGAGGTAGCCCGACCAATGCTCTGTGAGGACAATGGGAATACTTGAGGCCTTGGCGTATTCGACCATAATCCACTGGTCATTGTCGGCAATGTGAAGATGGATGACATCAGGTTTTTGCCCCTTCCAAACCTCATTGATCAATCGGCGAATTGAACTCCACTTCTGACCCGTGTTTTGAAGCCTTTTACCTTCAGGGAAATAGTGTCTAATGGTGGGAATTCCATCTTCCGTCTCCGAGGTACATTTATACTTCTTAGCGGTTCCCCAATACAGCACGGCTTGTTCCGCAACACCTTTGCAAGCGATTATTTGATTCTTTACGAAAACTCCATTTTGAGGATCTTTTTCGTTCGGATACCACTTAGCGAGGTGAAGTATTTTAAGTGGGGTAGTGGGCAAGTGTTGAAATTGAGATTAAACCTGAGGCTGAACTAAGATAATCAAGCCAGTCATAACCGCTAGTTGAATCACGAAGATTATTACTCCCAATAGCAATCGAACAGGACCTTCTGTCCAAAGTTTACTCAACTTAATCTGCCAACCTATGGCGACCATAGCGATGGTAAGTATAATCTTTTCTATAGTGTGAACTAGATCGGTAAACGAATCTGGTAGTGGAAGAAACGCACCAATAGCGGAAGTGAGAATAAACAGCCAAAGGAAGGTAGGGATGAGCTTCAAGCTCGGCTTGTTTGTGCCATTACTTCTAGATTGGGTGAAGGCAAAAATCAAAGCGACAGGAAGCAGCATTCCCACTCGAAACATCTTAATGGTTGTGGCCCAAATTCCCACGTCGGAACCTAGTGTGTTTCCGGCGGCTACAGCCTGTCCCACGGCTTGCAACGTCCCCCCAGTGTAGAGGGCTTTTTCAATCACATTTAGATCCATATTGGCCAACACCGAAGGAATGATAATCAGACCAAGCACACCCAACAAGTTCACGATGGCGATTCCCGTGCCCGTACTCTTTGCATCCGCTTTGATAATTCCACTGATAGCAGCAATCGCAGAAGCGCCACAAACGGCATTCCCTACACCCAGAAGAATTCCATCGTCTTTACTCAGGTTGAATCGTTTGTAGAGAAGGAGTCCACTTATGATTGCAATAGTCATAACAGCGATGACGATCAATCCCGTTTCCCAGGGCGTGGAAGATTGAAATGCGATTCCCGTTTGTATTCCCATCAAGATGATGGCATAGGCAAGAACGGTCTTTTCGGAAAACACAATTCCCGGTTTCCAAGCTGAAGGTGTTTGAATCAAATTGCCACCCAGAATTCCGAGAAGCAATCCCCATACTACGCTGCCAAGTATTCCTGTAGTTTCTGATAATCCGTACGATAGGCCTGTAATGAGCACCATGACGAGCAGACCCTGAAAGTGCTGAGATTGAAGCTTCTCCATAATTCCTGCGAAGGTAAGGCAGGAAGACACAATTTTTTTGTGATAACCGTTTGGATTGTATTGTTGTTTTTACCTTATATTTGCGCCCTCAAATGGTGGTTGTAGCTCAGTTGGTTAGAGCGCTGGATTGTGGTTCCAGAGGTCGCCGGTTCGAACCCGGTCTTCCACCCGAAGAAAGCTTCATCGTACGATGGAGCTTTTTTTTTGCCTCGATTTTGCGGAGTTCCTGCAACTACCTCGCTTATTCTAGTAGAGGGGTAAAAGATTAGTTCTATGGACATTTCATCCAAAGAGTTTATCGAGAAGATATTCGACTACGAGAATGAGAAAGAGTGGTCGTTTAAAGGATCTAAACCAGCAGTAGTTGATTTCTATGCCGATTGGTGTGGACCTTGTCAGGCAATGGCACCGATGTTTGACGCATTGGCTTCCGAATACAAAGACAAGGTAGATTTTTTCAAGGTGAACGTAGATAATGAGCAGGAGGTATCGGGAGCATTTGGCATTCGAAGCATTCCTACCATTTTATTTATTCCTGAAAAAGGAGAGCCAATGATGCAGCCAGGAGCGTTACCCGCAAATGTCATGCGCGATGTGATTGAAAAGAGATTGTTGATATAAAGAGATCCACTGTAAGCAGATAGAGCTATGAAAGAGAGAGCAGTGGAAAAGCCGTCCTTAGGGGCGGCTTTCTTTTTTAGAATACAAAGTCGTATCCCTTTAATGTCATTTTGCGGTATTTCTTCTCATTGAACATGTACAGTTGAGAAGGCTTTTTGACATCTGAAGTTGGATCTGTTTTCTTCTCCAGTTCAATCAACAGTTCCGATTTTAATATTTTTCGTCTGAAGTTTCGTTTGTCGAAAGATTTGCCCAATGCACACTCGTACAAACTCTGTAGTTGATTCAGTGTGAACTCTCGAGGTAGCAGGCTAAATCCAATCGGTCTGCGCTTTACTCTTCTCTTCAGTCTTTCTCTCGCAAATTCAAGAATCTCGTCGTGGTCATATGCCAATGGAGGAACATCATCACTAGCGTACCAAGCGTGGTCATCTTTCCTCAATGAGGTTTTGAGTTGATCATCGAGTTTGACCAATCCGTAGTAGGCGATATTTACGACTCTTCCGGCTGGATTTCGGTACAGTCGCGCAAATGCGTTCAATTGCTCGAGATACCAATCGTCTTTTCCGGTGACTGTAGACAGCAATTCCTTTGCGGCTAACTCAACGGCAACTCCCGGTTGAACTACTCTGGTCGGTAAGATCAGTGCTCCACTAAAGGGTTCATTCTTCTTTTCAGCCACGAGAATTTTTAGGTCGTCGCCGTCAAAGCCAAACACTACAACACTCGTTACAAGGGCAGCGTGAAAATCCGATTCTTGAAAGTCTACTTGCATAACTTAGTGTCTAAGTTACACTTTGGAAAGAAGAATTCCACGGCCTAAGACAATAGTCCAGAAAAAAAATGTCCCGCTCGTAGGCGGGACATTCTGTTATCGTTTTGAAAACTTAGTTCGCTGCTTCAGCTACTGCATTCTCCAATTCAAATTCACTCAAATAGCGTTCTGCTTCCAAGGCTCCCATACATCCTGTACCGGCTGCAGTAATCGCTTGGCGATACACTTTGTCTTGTGCATCACCTGTAGCAAATACACCAGGTTTGTTCATAGAAGTAGATCCTGACTTAGTTTTGAGATATCCCACTTCATCCATGTCTAACTGACCTTTGAAGATATCTGTGTTTGGCTTGTGACCAATGGCTACGAAGAAACCTGAGCATTTGATCACCTTTTCTTCTCCAGATTCTCTATTCTTAACGCGAACACCTTCTACCACTTGGTCTCCCAAAACTTCTAAAGTTTCGGTATTCCAAAGCACTTCAATGTTCGGGTTGTTCATCACTCGGTGTTGCATGGCTTTCGATGCACGCAACTCATCGCGACGAACCAACATGGTTACCTTCGGACAAAGCTTGGCGAGGTAAGTTGCTTCTTCAGCGGCAGTGTCACCACCGCCTACAATCACAACTTCTTCCCCCTTGTAGAAGAAGCCATCACATACGGCACATCCAGAAACACCGTGGCCTTGAAGACGTTGCTCACTTTCAAGTCCCAAGTACTTTGCTGAAGCACCCGTAGAGATAATCACTGAACGGGCTTGAATCTGCTTCGATTGATCGATGGTCAATGTGTGATATTCACCCGGAATGTCCGTAAAGTGTACATCGGTTACGAGACCAAATCGAACATCGGTACCAAAGCGCTCAGCTTGTGCTTTGAGGTCTTCCATCATTGCCGGACCGTCAATTCCTTGCGGATATCCTGGAAAGTTTTCTACTTCCGTGGTGGTGGTTAACTGACCACCAGGCTCCATTCCCGTGTACATAATGGGTTTCAAATCGGCTCTTGCCGCATAAATTGCCGCAGTATATCCCGCAGGACCACTACCGATAATCACACATTCGTGTCTTTCAATATTGTTGTCGCTCATGACCTATATTTTGATATCGAACTTTTTCTATTGCCAAAAGTAGGGCAAAGATTATTGATGAAAGTAATGACGTCATTGATAGTTTCAGCTTACAGGGTGGGGGAGGTAATAGTGGGTTTAGTGGGTTTGTAGGGTTTAAGGAGTTTATGGGGTTTAAGGGGTTGGATGCGGGGTGACGGTTGGCGGATGCTGGGTGGAGGGTGATAGATGATTGATGACGTATGATGGGTGACGTATGATGGGTGACGGATGATGGGTTACGGATGACGGATGACGGATGACTGGAGATTGAAGTAAGGATATCGGAGGCCGTCGCCCTTAGCCTGAAGCCTATTCCGTTATTTAGACGAAGTGAGACTTTTCAACAAATTATCCAAGTGAGATTGGGACATATGTTCGCAGAAATCCTTAGTGGGTAAACAATTAGCCCACCTCCCCGTTGGTGACAACTTACGCCAATCAAACCTTCCAACCTAGCTTTAATCGAGTACAAACGACAGTATACGTTTACATACGTTTCCAGTTGGAGCAAAAGGAAACCCCGACAAAACTGTCGGGGTTGAGGTATCAAATGTGTAGCAATTAGAAATTGGCTCGAACGGACATCACAAAATTTCGTCCCGCTCCAGATATGCCTGAACTATACGGACGATAACGTTGATCCGTGAGGTTCTCGATTCCGGCGCTTACGGTCATATTTTCGGTGACATTGTAAGCCGCTTTGATGTTAAGAGTGTACCAAGATGGAGCATAGTTGTTGCCGTTGTCATCCTTGGCGTAGATCTCATCCTTCCCTTTCTCACTATCGGATAGATTGTCGTAGCTCTGTTCCCCTTGGTATTGAGTATACAACTGAAGCTGAAGCCTATTCGCGGTGTATGTCAGGCGACTTGTACCAAAGAACGGAGCAGCGTGGCGTGATGGACTTAATTCTCCATTGTCCATTTCTTCTTGACCTTTCTGGTAATTCACTCGAGTAGAGAAGCCGAATCCCGCTGGAAGTTTAATTTCAATTCCCGCTTGAACGCCATATACGCGTGCTTCAGCAGCATTTTGAATAGCCTGAACGCGACTAAGCATGCCATCGTACATCATGCTGTCAAGTCCATTAAGCTGATAGTCTCGGCGGACCAATGCGTTTTCAAGGAATGTATAATAGCCACCAAGGTCAACTCGGACGGTTTTCCCAAATGTCTTGGCGATGTTCACGTCAAAGTTGTAGGCATACTCAGCTTCCAAATTCGGATTGGGAACCACAACGGAACCGGGCTCTGAATCGAACACCTTACCAATGTCGTCTATGTTTGGTGATCGAAAGGCAGTTCCCAGATTGGCGCTGATTACCCATGTTTGACTAGGACGGTATACAGCGCCAATGCTACCTGTCAATGCGCCATTGTTCAATTTCGTTGTTGTGAATGGGAACGGATAGAAGGTGGTGTCGAAGTCGGCATTAAGCATATACTGGTTGTAACGCAAGCCTGCTTGAATCGTCGTATGCTCATTCACGTGATATTCATCGTTCAGGTAAATGGCAATAGAGGTCCAATTGGATTGCGGATACCGTGCAGGACCAACGGATTCAGCTCCAGTGGTAATGTCTGTGATTCGACCACTTGATTGGACGAGATTGGTCACGTATTCCACTCCATAAAAGAGGGTATGCCCTGGAGTTACTTCTCGGTTGAAATCAATGTTAACTGAGTACGCTTCCACTTCTTCTGCATTAGTGGTGCGATCCGACTTGTTGAGCGAACGATCAATTCTACTCTCTTCAAAGTGTTGCTGAGCCACACGTATAGTCATTTCATCATAAATTGAATTACGACCATAATGCGTGGCACTCAGGTTGTTCATCATCCAAACCTGCGGACCATACTTCCATTCGGCATAGCGAGCAGTACCGTTTCTCATGCGGTTGTGTCGGTCATACCTTCCGTACGAAGAGGTCTCTGAATAATGGAATCCATATTCAAAGTTCCAGTTTTCATTCGGCTTAAATCGAACCTTTTGCATGAAGTTTGTTTGCGAGTAGGCCGTTGGAACTTGAAGCAAAGGGTCATCTTGAGTAACAATCACATCCGTACTGTCTATTCTATTGACATGATAGGGTTTGAGGTAATCGTCGGGACCATTGGAGCCCTGACGTAGGTGATCGAAATCCCAAGTGCTAAAACTGGTGACCATCGCCCATTTTTTCCAACCGACATTTATGTGAAAGTGCCCTGTTTTTTCGCTATTGGCCGATGAATATCTAGCCGTTGCAGACCCTGTAATAAGGGGTTCTCCATCAAGCGATAACTGCGGGGTAAGCGTCTGAAAACTCATCACTCCTCCAATCGCGTCACTTCCGTAAATCACCGAGCCAGGTCCAAATAATACTTCTGTATTTTCAGTAGCAAATGGATCAAGACTAATGACGTTTTGAAGGTTCCCTCCTCTAAAGATGGCCGTATTCATTCGGACGCCATCCACCGTGTAGAGGAGACGATTGGTGGCAAAGCCACGGATCATAGGACTACCGCCACCTTGCTGACTCTTCTGAACGAAGACTTGCCCAGAGATAGACAACATGTCTGCGGCGGTTTGGGGATTTTGAAAAGCCACTTCACGTTGTGAGATGGTGGTGATTTTGCTCGGAACATTGTCCGAAGTCTGACGCCATCTCGATGCAGAGGTTACTACTTCTTGTAGTCCCATCTGCGACAGTTCAAGGCTCACTTTAAAACCCTCAACTTGTAGTTTTTGATAGGTGGTGATGACAGGAGCATAACCGAAGGTTTGAATTTCAATTTTCTCGAATCCCTTCATTTCAGAGATATCGGCTTGCCCATCTGCATTGGTGACGGCATAAGCACGTGGGACTTCACTGAAGATTGTGACGAGTTCAAGGGGTTCACCGTTTTCTGCATCAAGAACGGTAAGGGTTTGGGATAGGCCTATGGCAGACACACCCATGAATAACAAAGTGTAGATATACTTTATCATGATTGATTTATTCTGTTCAAATTTCTCCAGAGATGGAGATACAACATGCTTAGGATTGGCAGGTTGCTACGAACAGAGGAGGAGGGCTACAAATGTTGATGTGACCACTTGAAAGGTGCATCGCGTATGCCGTATTATGAGTTGAACTCAACGACAGAGGCTGCGTGAATTGAACGGTAAAATTATCCTTGTAAAGAGAGGAGTAAAAATCCTTTATCAGTACTAATTGATCTTGCTGAGTGGGATCTTTTTTGTGAATATCGATGAGCAGTGTGGCCAATTGCCTCTTGAGTTTACTCTCCGCCTCATCTCGGTAACAAACGTAGTACACACTATCCCCTTGGTTAGAGCTGCGAACCACATCGTACATCGTTTGGTTCCACTCAAATTCTGTAGCGTGTTCCCACTTCAGATCTTCTGCTTCTCTCTTTGAAAAGGATAAGTGAACCAACTCAGACTCATCCATACCCGCGAGCATCATTCGCTTTACTTCTCTTTTTACCTCTCTTTGCCGAGATTTTAAGTAGAGATAGCTCACAGCTGCAGGTGCTGCGAACGCGATTAGGAGTACTATGGAAAGAATCTGTCTTTTCAAGGGGCAATTTCTCCTTACAAAGGTACGCTCCCAGTGGAAGAATTGCTATTCCTTCCACTTTGATGTACATCACTTTCAGTATTTAGTGACGTCAATTGATGTTGAGTCTTTGTAATTTACCACCTCAAAATAATCTTCTATTCACCATGAAAAACGCTTTTGTTCCAGTTTTGATGTCTGTGTTCCTCAGTGCATTGATTTCTTGCTCGCCTTCAGACTCCGCTCCTTTAGAGAAAACAACTTCAGAAGAAGTATTTGAAATGGAGGAGGTGCCGATGGAAAAGGAGGAGAAAGAGGAGAAAGAAATGCCCGTGGTAGATTCTGTAAGCGAGGTAGTGGGTGATGAAATTACTACTCCAGCAGAACCTGCCGAAATGGATAGCCTCAGAAGGAAAATCTTGGATCGATTGCTTCAGGAAAAAACAATGAATAGAGGTCTGGATACTTCAAAATAATTAACAATGAAGAAATTACACTACAAGTTAATGTGGATCGGCACCGTTGTGTCGGCTCCACTCTTCGCCCAATTATCACCTAGTACCGAGCGAGTAATTGAGCATATCTATGAGGAGAAGATTGAATCGCGTAATGCGGAATACAATCTCATGGAGAACGCTGGTATCGAGGCGGGTTCCGGTGAAAAAAGAATAAATGGAGCGAGTAATCGCCGAGGCGCGGAGATATCTATTGCTGTCAATCCAACCAATCCAAATAACTTGGTTACCAGTTTCATGTTGGATTCAGTTGCACTTAGTTTTCCAATCTACTATAGCAATGACGGAGGTTCATCGTGGACGAAAAGCAGTTTCGATTCTCCGGGATTGCTCAGTCAGAATTATCCCGGACAGAACATTGCGGGGGGAGGTGATCCCGTCTTTGAATACGATGCGCTGGGCAATGCGTATTTCAGTTGGATTTACTTAACCTTTAATCCAAGCCGAATGGACACTGCTTACATGCGAATGTTCTGGGCGAAATCGACGGACGGCGGAGCGACTTGGACAACCCAAGGTACTACCTTGATCGGTGAGGGAGCATTTCTGTTGAATGGCGGTGGAATTAGTGGGATTGCTGAATTTGGTGATGGGATTTTCGACCGTCAGTGGTTTGATGTCGACAGAAGTGGTGGTCCAAATAATGGTACTGTTTACTGTACAACCTACTATATACCTCATGCTACAAGTGCCATGGCCAATGAAGGAATGGTAGTGAGCAAGATGACACCGGGAACAAATACTTTTGTTCGAGCTGGATATGCGGATACAGGATCTACCCAGTTCGGAAATGTGATTGTCAATCAGAAGAATGGCAATGTGAATGTGTCCTTTGTAGATGTGGCGAACAATCAGATTAAGTTTGCTTCTTCTACAGATGGCGCGCAAACTTTCAGTACTCCTGTGGTTGTCGCTCAAGGTGTGAATGTGTTTGGAGGTGGTGGTATTGTGCATGGTAGAGAAAATGCAGCAACAAACCTAGCCATTGATTCTGCGGGTAATTTGCATCTCGTTTGGAGTGATTTTACCGGTGGACAATTCGATTCATACTATTCTAGATCAACAGATGGAGGTCAGACTTGGAGCACACCTACTGATTTAAGTGTATCTCTTGCAGGTCGCAATCCATTTATGCCAACTGTCGCAGCTAGTCGCAACCGGGTTTGTATCTCGTACTATGATGTCAACTCCAATAAGGTGTCTAATTATCGCTATGCCATTTCTGATGATCTCGGCGTAAGCTTTACTGATTCCGCTACACTTTCTTCAGGAAGTACGAATTTCAGCTCATTTGGTATACAGTCTTTCTTTGGTGATTACAACCGTTCGGTAATGATGGGTTGTAAACTCTTTACAACGTGGGTAGATGGACGAAATGGTGTACCTATCGCCTATGTAGCGGTTGTAGATGTTTGTAATTCTATCGGTGTGAGCGAATACAGTGCGCTTACTCCTAATTTCAGTGTCAGTGGGGCTTATCCAAATCCTTCTAATAATGAGATTCGATTCACGGTAGATGCCTTACAGTCAGGGGATATTTCATATCGCGTCTACAACCTCACAGGGCAAGAAGTAGCGCAATCGGAAGTGTCGTATAGTACAGGCATGAATACGGTTACTATTCCTTCTGCGGATTGGAGTGAAGGTGCTTATGTGATTCTATTTGAGTCGAGCAATGGTGCTCAGTATATGCGAAAAGTTCACGTGATTCACTAAAACATCACCGCCATTTATGAAAAGCCGAAGATATCTCTTCGGCTTTTTTTGTGCCCCTCTTTCGAAATTAATGTTCAGGTGATGGTCAATTTCGATATTCATCGTAAAATTGCGATGAATTTATAAAGTCATGGGAACGACGAAGGGCGAATTGTTTACAGAAGAGCAGAACCAGATTGCTGCAATGGCCAAGGTGATCGCGCATCCAGCTCGGGTGGCCATTCTCAGTTTTTTAGTGAATGCTAAAGATTGTGTGAACAAGGATTTGGTTGCAGAACTGGGCTTAGCACAGTCTACGGTGAGTCAGCATTTGAACGAGTTGAAGAAGGCGGGGCTTGTGAAAGGAACTATTTCAGGAGTGAATACTTGCTACTGTTTGGATGTTGAAGCCTGGGAGATGTACCGTTCCACCCTCGGTGGCTTTCTTACGGAATTGAACGACTTTAATACCACTTGTTGCTGATGCATTTATACCATGAACTAGAACAGTCGATGCGCGCATTGAAATTCGATTTTAGTGAAGAGAGGAAAGCGCTATTGCGTGCAATCACGGCGAGAATTCAAGAGCAATTGGACAGTGGGGAGAAGGTGAATCTCAACTTCATCTGTACCCACAATTCCAGAAGAAGTCAGCTGGCTCAGGCTTGGGCCCAGGCTTTGGCGGTGTATTACGATATTTCTGTAGTTTGCTTTTCTGGAGGGAGCGAAAAAACAGCCTTTCATGTGAACGCTCAAAAGGCATTGCAACAATCTGGGTTTATAGTTGAAACAGAAGACCAAGCCGACAATCCTATCGTACGTGTATCCTTTTCTCCTGAAGTGAAGGGATTGAAGATGTATTCGAAGAAGTATGATGAAGCGGGAGTGGACTCCTTCATCGCATTAATGACATGCTCAGATGCGGATGAAAATTGTCCTTACATTCCTGAAGCATCGGCTCGAATAAAGTTTACGTTTGATGATCCCAAGGTTTTCGACAACACCGATCAGGCCGTTTCTGGTTATGTAGAGCGTTCGCTTCAAATTGCAGCTCAACTCAAGTTTATCTTTTCAAATCTTCATATTTAATCTACATGAAGAAGCTTAGTTTCTTAGACCGCAACCTGACCCTATGGATATTTCTCGCCATGTTTATAGGAGTGGGAATTGGATATTTGTTTCCGGGTACTCCAGATGTAATTGATTCGTTCAGTGTTGGATCTACCAATATTCCCATAGCCATCGGACTCATTGTAATGATGTACCCACCCTTGGCAAAAGTGAATTACAAACTCTTGCCCTCTGTTTTTAGAGATGTGAAAACTCTCTCTCTATCCTTGGTGCTCAACTGGCTTATAGGTCCAACACTCATGTTTGCGTTGGCCTTGATTTTCTTACACGATTATCCAGAATATATGGTGGGATTGATTCTCATCGGTTTGGCAAGATGCATTGCCATGGTGTTGGTTTGGAATGATTTGGCGGAGGGAAGTTCAGAGTATGGAGCGGGATTGGTCGCTCTGAATAGTCTCTTTCAGGTCTTTGCATATAGTTTTTACGCCTATTTATTCATCACCGTTCTACCGCCTGTGTTTGGCTTCGAGGGTGCTGTGGTTGATATCACCATTGTGGAAATTGCTGAAAGTGTTCTCATTTACTTAGGAATCCCATTTGCCCTGGGATATTTGTCGAGAGCCACGTTGGTGAAAGCCAAAGGCGAAGAATGGTACACTAAGGTATTTATCCCTACCATCTCGCCATTGACGTTGATCTCTTTACTCTTCACCATTGTGGTAATGTTCTCCCTAAAAGGTGAGCTAATTGTCAACATTCCAATGGATGTGATTCGCATCGCAATTCCACTGTTGATTTATTTCATATTGATGTTTGGGATAGGCTTTGTGGTGAGTAAAATGCTTGGAGCTAAGTATGACAAAACGGCTTCGATTGCTTTTACAGCAGCTGGGAACAATTTTGAGTTGGCTATTGCCGTAGCGATTGCCGTTTTTGGATTGAATTCCGGTCAGGCTTTTGCTGGTGTGATAGGTCCATTGGTAGAAGTTCCTGCTCTGATCCTATTGGTTCGTGTATCGTTTTGGCTGAAGAAGCGGTTTAGAATGGAGGGGTGATTACCTTTGTAGGATGAAGTATCGTAGATTAACTAAAGGAGAGTTTGAAGAGCTCCACGAAGAGTTTATCATGTTTCTTTCTGCCAATACCATTACGGGCGACGATTGGAAGAAGATTGTATCAGAAGACATTGAAACAGCGGATAAGCTGATGGATATGTTCAGTGATATTGCCTTTGAAAAAGTACTTTCATCAGCAAAGTATGTGGAACGCGTATCAGAACGAGAGGTGATGAGTGCGCGCTTTGACGATGCGGAGGCGGAGATGATCATTCTTCGGTCTACGGGGGAATCTGTCATTCCCGCAAATATGCCAGCTTTAGAAATGAAAAAAGCCTTGGAGTCCAAGGCTTTTGAATTGATCAAAGGATCAAAAAAATATCGTTTAGAACGCGAGCAAGAAATGTTTCAACTATTGATGCAGAACGCTATCATTTCTGACGGTACGTTGTTCAAACAGCTCAAATCGCTTTTATAATTCGCCTTCTATTTATTCTGCGGCCTCTTCTGCTTGAAGACTCTCTTGGTATTCATCCCAAGTTTTCTCGAGGTAAATTCCGTCTCCAAAGAATTTGGCGATAATTAAAAACTCACCTGCCTGGCGGTAGCCCGGTACAGGACTCAAGTTCTCTAAATCTGCATTGAGAAATACAACGGTTGGGTAACTCAGTTTTCCGTTCAACAAGGTGGCTGGAAGCTCATTGTAACCGCGTCTTCCACTGGCTACGTACTTAAATGTTTGCCCCTTAACGGTGATGTCATCTCGTTCTTCACCGTCTAGTTTTACATTGAGAAAATGGGAGTTCATGTAAGCCACCACGGCAGGATCTCTAAAAGTGGTTTGATCCAAGCGCTTGCACCAGCCACACCAGTCGGTATACACATCTACAAAGATGGGAAGGTTGGCGCCGTTTTCATTGGCCTCTGCCGCTTCCTCAATGCTCATCCAATTGATGGTATCATCTTCAGATTTCATGACAAACGAACTAATGCCAAAGGCCACAGTGAAAACAGTAAGGATGGAAAGTAACTTCTTCATATCAAAAGGTCTTGTGTGCTAAAATAAAAAAAGCGGGACGTCTAATGTAAACGTCCCGCTTGAAATATCCTTACGTGAATGAGTTAGTGGCTGATAACTTCAGCTTCTTCCTCAATGAGATCACGTTCTGCCTCTTCAGCACCGTGGGTTAGTTTTTTGAGTTTCTTCAAGAAGAGAATCAACAAAATACCAAAGGCTACTGTGAAGATGGTCAAATACATGAAGGTCTTGTATTCTTGATTACTTTGCTCTTCTTCAATTACGAAAGAGACACCGTAGTTCTTGCCATCACCCATGTTTTCTGTCTTCTGAACGGCATCTTTATCCTTCTCAAAAGTCAATTTTGCGTGATACACATCATTGCCTTCGGCTTTTCCTTCTTCTAGGTAGTTGTGAAGTCTTTTTTCCTGTTCATCATTGAGTGAGAAGAAATCACTGATGTCATCTCCAGAAGAAATGTCTTGGAATTGAATGTCACCGTTAGCTAGACGAACCTCAGTCTTGATAGAGAAGTTCTTATCTAAGTTGATGGGATAATCATAAACATCTTCAATCCCATTTACCGTTTTAATTTCAATGGTGTCTTGGGAAGTGTACTGGAATACTTGCTCTTTTGAAGCCACCATTTCCGTGCTGTACGGTTCAAGTTGTGAGCTTTCACCAATCGAACCTGCTAGCTTGTTTCCGAAACCCGTAGCGGCAAAATATATACCCATCATGATGGATGCATATTTAACTGGAGCCAACTTTGTGATGAAAGAAAGGGAAACTGGTGAAGTAGATAATTCACCGATGGTGTGGAAGAGGTAAGCGAGGAATACCCATACCATTGCAGCTTTACCGAAGGCTTCAGCAGAAGCTTCTTTACTGGCAAACATCATGAAGATGTAACCTAGACCCATGATAATGGTACCCACGGCCATCTTAAATAATGAAGAGGCTTCTTTGCCTGTTCTTTTGCGCCAAGCCCAAAAGCCTGCTACAAGTGTTCCGAAAATGATGATATAACCAGCGTTTAGAGACTGGAATACAGCCGCAGGGATTTCTTGTAACCAACTCAATCCAATGTTACGATCAACCTTCGCATCTGTATAGAGATTCATCAAACCACCGGCTTGTTCAAATGCACCCCAGAATACAACTACAATCAAGAATGATAGCAAGAGAACAATCACGCGGTCCTTTTCAATTTGAGTTAAAGGACGCTTAGCAATTTCAGGATCAATACCTGAATCAGAAGAACCAATGTGGTCACCAACACCTTTCAAGTGCTTTTGACCCGCCATATAAACAATTTGGCCTAAAAGCATTCCGATACCCGCAAGACCGAAACCGTAGTGCCAACCATAATAATAGGCTACCAAACCTACTGAAATACTTGAAAGGAAAGCACCGATGTTGATACCGATGTAGAAGATGGTAAATCCACTATCACGACGAATATCACCTTGTTGATACAAGCCACCAACCATGGTAGAGATGTTAGGTTTGAGACCACCCACACCTAAGATGATTAGAATAAGACCAGTGAAGAATGCCCAATCTTGTGGGATAGCCATTGTACCGTGTCCCAAACAGAGCAGAATACCACCAATCAATACGGTCTTTTTCTGTCCGAGGAATTTATCAGCGATATATCCACCAGGAATAGAGGCAACGTAAACAAGCATGGTGTACCAACCATAGAGCCATAAAGCATCTTTGTTCGACCAACCTAGGCCTGGGTCAATACCCGTTGCTGATGCGGCTACGTACAATGTTAGAATCCCGCGCATTCCATAGTACGAGAATCGTTCCCACATTTCTGTGAAGAACAAAACGTATAGTCCTACTGGATGGCCAAAGAGCTCTTTCCTCTTGATGGACTTGGTATCATTTGACATATGAATGTTCTTATTTGTTGAGGTTTGTTTTGGGCTGCGCCAAATTATAGATTTTCAAGGATAAAGTTGGTCATCTTGGTGTAGAGGTGGTAACGAGTGTTTCCGCCATAGATACCGTGATTCTTATCGGGATAGATGAAGAGGTCGAATTGCTTGTTGGCTTGTACCAAAGATTCAATCATACGCATGGTGTTTTGTACGTGAACATTGTCGTCCGCGCTTCCGTGCACCAATAAGTATGCCCCTTCTAATTTTCCTACGTGATTGATTGGAGAGTTGTCATCGTAACCGTCGCCGTTCTCCTGAGGAGTACGCATGTAGCGCTCGGTGTAAATGCTATCGTAAAATCTCCAGTTGGTTACCGGAGCAACGGCAATGGCCATTTTAAAGGTTTCGTGACCTTGCGTGATACAGTTGGACGACATGTAACCGCCGTAGCTCCAACCCCAAATACCAATGCGCTCTGAGTCGATATAATCGAGTCCTCCTAAGTACTTTGCCGCTTCAATTTGATCGATGGTTTCGTACTTGCCGAGTTGTTGGTAGGTAACCTTCTTGAACTCACTACCTCTTGCTCCAGTACCGCGGTTGTCCACACACGCCACAATGTATCCCAGTGACGCGAGGTATTGATAGTACATCCCGTTGATGGCGTCCCAGTTGTTGAGTACTTGCTGACTTCCTGGTCCACCGTACACAAACATGAGTACCGGGTATTCTTTCTCTTCGTCAAAGTCGTACGGCTTAATCATCCAGCCATTCAAGTCCACGCCTTCAGATGTTTCGAAGTTGAAGAATTCTTTCGGCACATACTGATAGTTCTCCATGCGTTGCGCTAAATCGGCGTTGTCTTCCAATGTGCGAAGTTCTGTGCCGTCTGCACTGTGCATGGTGTAAATGGTAGGTGTCGTCACATTCTCGAAAGAAAGGAGGTAGTACTTCATGGTTGGACTGAACTGGGCGTCGGCGATACCTTCTCCTGTGCTGAGTCTTTCCATATCTCTTCCGTTCAACCGCACGCGGTATACTTCGTGCTCCGACGGGTCTTCTGCTGCTGCTTGGAAATAGACATGTTCGTCATCGGTTCCGTACACCACCAATACATCCCAATCTCCTTTGGTGAGTTGCTTCTTTACCTTTCCGTCCTCATTCGCTAGGTAAATGTGGTTATAACCGTCACGCTCACTGGTGAAGATGAGGTCGTTGTCTTTGGTAAACATGAAGTTATCGCTGATTTCAACGTAGGCTTCATCTGTATCGGTAAGGAAGCGTTCCGATTCGTAGTCTTCTTCGCAATCTACTTCCCAAAGAACCAATTCGTTTTGGTGACGATTTGTGGTGAAAATCACCGCTTCATTTTCGTTGTTCCAAATGATGCGTGGGATGTATTCGTATTCCACTTCATCTTGAAGAACAGCAGTGGTCGTACCATTTTTGGTGTCGAAGATATGTGCGGTAACCACGGAATTTGCTTCACCTGCTTTCGGGTATTTGAATACATCTTGAGTAGGATACAATTCCGTTCCATATACATCCATAGAGAATTCAGGAACCTCTGTTTCGTCAAAGCGAAGGAAGGCGATGTATTCGCTGTTTGGCGACCACCAGAAGGCACATGGAAATGCGAATTCTTCCTCGTAAACCCAATCGGTAGCACCGTTGATGATGGAGTTTTGCTCTCCATCTGTGGTTACCTGAGTCACTTCGTTATTGGCCAAAGTGAGCACGTATAAGTTGTTTTCTTGAACGTAAGCTACTTTCGATCCATCTGGAGAGAAGGTAGCATAGCGAACTTTACCCTCACCAACTTTCGTAACCGACGAATTGGTCAAGTCGTACATGTAATAGTTGGCACGTGTACTGTGACGATAAATGGACTCTACATTAGCCGCTAAGAGGACTTTGGTTTGATCTGCACTGAAGGAATATTGTGTGAATCGAACATCTTCACCTGCCGCTTCAGACACTTGCTTCTGAGTGAGGATGGTTCCAGCTGGATTCCCAGTAGCAAAGTCGTATTGTTCAATAGAGCGGCCACTAATTCTGCTGTTTTGGATCATGGTGTAGTGTTCACCGTCTGGCATAGCTTCAAAAGCTTCGGGTGAGCCAGCGTAGAATTTAAACATCCAAACATCCTCAAGCGTAATGGGTTGCTGAGCGAAAGCACTTCCGCTAAAGAGAAGCGAAATTGCCAGGGACGTGCGTAAAAGGGTACGACGCATATGCATTACTTTTGGTAAGTTCTGTGATAGATAACGGCCGAAAATAAGCATTTAGAATGGACGAGTTCACTAAGTTGACCCAAGAACATGTGACACATCTGCAAAAACTCCTTGGCAATGAAGGAGTTCGAGTGGATGAAGAAAGTTTACGTGAATATGGTCACGATGAAACAGAAGACCTTGTGCACATGCCGGAAGCTGTGGTATTCCCTTCATGCGTAGATGAAGTTTCGGCTCTTCTAAAGTACGCTAACGAGAATGTGATTCCCGTAACCGCGGTAGGTGCGAGAACTGGACTTTCTGGTGGTGCATTGAGCACACACGGAGGTATTGCCCTGAGTATGGAGAAGTTCAATGCGATCCTAGAAATCGATCAACGGAATTTTCAAGCAACCGTGGAGCCTGGGGTGATTAATTACGTGTTTCACAGCGCTTGCAAGGAAAAGGGATTATTCTATCCGCCAGATCCAAGCAGTTGGGGTAGCTGCACACTAGGCGGAAATTTGGCCTATAATGCTGGAGGACCTAAGGCGGTGAAGTACGGTGTAACCAATCAGTATGTACTCAATTTAGAGGTTGTTTTGGCCAATGGTGATGTGATTTGGACAGGCGCCAATGTTCTCAAGAATTCTACTGGATATAATCTCACACAACTCATGGTGGGTAGTGAAGGAACGCTGGGCATCATTACAAAGATTGTCTTCAAACTTCTCCCGTACCCGTCGGAGGATTTAACTCTATTGGTCCCGTTCACTTCGGCCGAGAAGGCTTGCGAAGCGGTTTCTGCAATTTTCCATGCGGGGATTACACCTTCAGGAATGGAATTTATGGAGAAGGATGCCATTGATTGGACCTTGAAATACGTGGATGACGTAAGTGTTCCTACTGGGGATCACATTCGCGCGCATTTGCTGATTGAGTTGGATGGAAACGATAGAGAAGCCCTGTACACTGATGCGGAGAAGATTGCTGCATTGGTAGAGGATTTTGATGCAGTTGATGTGCTCATCGCTGAAAGCCAGGCCCAACGCGATGCCCTTTGGAAGTTAAGGCGAAGAGTGGGGGAGGCAGTTAAGAGTCACAGTATATACAAGGAAGAAGACACCGTAGTTCCTCGTGCGGAGTTGCCGAAACTGTTGCGCGGAGTGAAGGAAATTGGTGAGAAATACGGCTTTAAGTCTGTCTGCTACGGGCATGCAGGTGATGGGAATTTGCACGTAAACATCGTGAAAGGAAATATGACGGATGAAGCCTGGGAGGTAGAGTTGCCCAAAGGGATTTCTGAAATTTTTAAGCTGGTTGTTTCCCTGGGAGGTACACTCTCTGGTGAACATGGAATCGGTTTCGTTCAGAAGAATTATATGGATATTGTGTTCAACCATGCGAACTTGGCGGTTCAAAGAGCTATCAAAAAGGCACTCGACCCTAAAGGAATACTAAACCCTGGGAAGATATTTCCAGATCAACATCTTTAAACAACTCTCTCCCAATTGGCTACGTACACTCAAATTTTTGTTTTAGGGAAACCTTGCTTCTTCAAACCTGAAGATCGTTTGGAGGTGGAAGTCAACTATCCCTTTGTTGCACTGCTCTCCGAGAAGGATAAGAAGACATTTTACCGTCGACTTTGCACATTGATGCGTTCGGTTCAACTCCATGAAAAGGGAGTGGAACTCAGTAAAAATGACCGAATGCTTATCGCTGCTCCTGCGGTAATCTTGACCTTCGGATTTGAAAGATTCCACTGGGGAAACTTTCGTCACGTCTTTGTGTATCCCATAGCCTATCGAAACAGTAGAACAGGACAATATCACCATGGAGAAACCAGTCCTAACGGAGCAGTAGTCGTTAATTGGAAGAGAGTGAAAGAAGGGATAGATGATCCAGATGATGCCATTCACCTCTTATTTCACGAATATGCCCACGCGCTTGTATTGAGTCGGGCAAGCCGCTTAAGACGAAGGGACCGTCGATTCGTGAAAGCAGCGAGCTCCTTTACCAAGCAATATTTCAATAGAGAAGACATCCGCACAAGCTCCCTTATTCGAGAGTATGGCTTTACGAATGAGATGGAGTTCTTTGCCGTAGTTGTTGAAGTTTTCATGGAACGAGCAGACGATTTGAAGCGTGAGCATTCCTTCCTGTATAGAGATTTGATTCAACTGTTGAAGCTTGAACGGTGGGAGTCAATTATTCTGCGACAAGCGGCTTGGTTTCGTTGATCCAGTGAATCGATGAAGCACAGCACATACTCATTTGGTGTGGTGCAATCGTCGGTGCTTTCTAATTTTGAGGACATAAGACTTAAAAAATGCGCTCACTTCTCTCACTTCTCTTTTGTCTTACTACACTGGTTTTGCAAGGTTCACACCTCAGTTTACTGGGTGGTACGCTTTGGTATGAATATGTGGGTAATGGCCAGTTTGTCTTTCACTTAGATGTAATTACAGATTGTGGAAGTCCGACCAATAACGTGATGTTTCCACAAGTCTCGATGTCGACGGGTGTCAATCTGAACTATGTAAATCGCACCATTATCGATGAGCCATGTGTGAACCTCGGAGCGGGGTGTGATCTAAATGCATCCACCTCTGGATATACAGGTGAGAAGCATTATGTACAACACTTGGCCTCACGACCAGTAACCGTTTTAGCACCTGCGCCTGGGTCGTATCACGAATTTACCATTGTAACGTCTCAGCCGCGACAGCCTTCTGATAACCTCCCCACTGTGAATAACATTTTTTGCATTCGGGTGAGGATGTACGCCGAAGGATATCCAAGGTCAAGCCCTAAGTTTATTATGCGCGGAACTCCAAATGTTCCCGCCATGTCGAATTTTCGAATGGATATGCCAGCAGTGGCACCTTATGGGGATAGCATCCATATCAGCTATGCGCAAGCGATGATTAGTCAGACGGCCTTTGCTCCGTTCACTACGGGGTATACTCTCGCTAGTCCTGTCAAGAATATTCAATCCAACAATGTAAACTCGGGCCTTACCTTAGCTAATAATTGGAGTAACTATGATCAGTTCCTGATCACGAAGAAGGCAGAAGCCTTTGTAGATGGGCTGCGGACTTCTGAGGTGATCTGCGAGCGTCATTATCAAGCGATTCCCACTTATGCGAGTAGTACAGCTTACCCAGTACCGACAGTAACGGCCAATCAGCCTATTCAGCAATCTGCAGACGGTTCTTACATCCGTGCATTTGTTCCAAAAGGGGACACTTTACAATTGCAATTGGCTGCTTTGGATCCAGGTTCGGCTACCTTGGATGCATTGTATGAATCCTTTGTTGTGAATGGTTCGGGAGCCTCTTTTAATACGAGTCCGGGATATACGAATCCGAGCCTGATAAATGCGCTTCAGATGGAGTTTGTATGGATTCCAGATTCATCGACCGTTCGGGGAATACACCGAAATATTATACGGTTTAGAGATGATGATTGTAATCGGTCTGTGGCCTACCTAGTTGTGGATTTAGTCACGGATTCTATTGGTCTACTGCCCAGTGATACCATTCGGTCTTGCAAGGGAGCCATAGCCGCTATGCCGCAATTCATCAGTGGTGGGAACTTCCATTGGGAACCCATGACCAATTTGGATAATCTGTACGGTTATCCGAGCAATCACACCTTTGATACCAATAGAGTGTACACCTTGTACAACGGGCCTATTCCTGTCTACAAAGTATATACCGAGGTTATTCCATTGAGGACTCCAGAAATCTTGCTCACCAATTCACAAGTACAACTGAAAGACCCTCGCCCGTATGATGAGTGGAAGTGGTATCAGTACGAAGTTTTGATTGACGAGGATCGTACGACCTTAGATTCTTCGGTTCATCACGGACGATTCCATGTAGTAGCACGAAAGGAACTATGTGATCGATACAGTAGTAGGGCACATTTCTCAAAGATTGGGTCTTATTTGGCCGCCATGCATAGAGATACGTCCATTGAACGATTTGAGACCTATGGACCGGGTTCTGAATTTGAAATGACCATCCACAACACGCGATCTAATCCCGTGTGGCTGGAGGGGATAGTTCTTCCCGGGATTGAGCCTAAACCCGGACAAGTATTGGTGGGGAGAATTTACAGACAAAATGTACTTCAATACACAGATACACTGGAAGCGAACGATAAATTCAGTCTGATTCTCAAAACAACTCATGCCTTTGCTGGGCCAGATTTGATGATGACGAGAGGCACTTCGTTTACCATCAATATTGAGATTTTAGCACAATCCGACAGTGTCCGCGTTCCCATTGATCGGTTGTATGATATGCCTTATCCCAAAGAGGGATTCCAGATGTCTTCGATGTATAATTCAACTGAATCGAGTAGAGTAGTGCCGTTTGTCGTTATGACTACAGACAATATACGGGTAGTGGAACACACGGATACGAAACTTCATGTTTACCCTAATCCTACTACAGGATTGCTGCAATTGGACGGAGTTGAGGATAGTGCTCCATATTCAGTCACCAACGCTACCGGGGTTGAGGTGGTACGCGGTCAATTGCCGGAATCTCACTCTATAAATCTTTCCTCACTTCCAGCTGGAGTGTACGTCATTCGTGTGAATGAAGAGATTCAGCGAGTTATCCTTCAAAAATAATTATAACTAAGGTTTTAGTTTAAACTAAAGTTTTAGTAGATTGCGGTATGAAGAAGAATCATACCGAATTGACGAAGGCTGAAGAAGAGGTGATGCAACACCTCTGGGAAATGGATGGAGCGTTTGTGAAGGATATCATTGCGCGCATGTCCGATCCAAAGCCTGCCTACAATACTGTTTCTACCATTGCCCGCATTCTGGAACAGAAGGGTTTTGTGACTCACGAATCGCATGGTAGATCACATAAGTATGTTCCCATTATAGCGCGAGATAAGTATCGATCACTAGCTTCCAAAAGTCTCTTGGATCGATTTTTTGACAAGTCACTTAGCGGAATGGTGCACTTCTTTGTAGATCGAGAAGATGTCTCAGTCAACGATATTGATGAGATGATGCAAATTCTGGAGGAAACCAAGAGGAAGAAGGTGTCCAAATGAGTTTCAGTTCCATGATCATATCAGTGGTGCTGGGAATACTGGTTTGGCTTTTCTGGAAAGTGTATTTGAAGAGCCGCGTTAGTCTTGCGCAAGCCCGTTTCTTTCTTCTGCTCTCGGTTGCAGTGGTGGTCTTCATTCCGTTTATTGCTTTTCCTGCTCTGCGCGAAGTAGCTCCTCGGCTACTGCCAGAAATATCTGTTGTACAGAATAGCCTAGCATGGGTTCCGAGTTCTAATAAGGCCATGCAATTTTCAGCTAAGCTGATTATCGTCACGGGATCATGCGTTCAAGTCGTCCTGTTTATATGGACTTATTTCCGCATTCAACGGTATAGAAGAAAGGGGCAAAAGTCATTCATTTCCAATCACCGGGTAGTCGTACATCCAGATGTGCCCTCTCCGTTTGTCTTTATTCGAACCATTTTCTTACCACACATGAATCGAGGTGAGATGAACTGGGTGATTGAGCACGAAATGGCACATCTGAAGCTTGTGCATCAATGGGACAGTAGTTTTTTGTTGATCGCAAGGACGCTAGCTTGGTGGAATCCGCTTCTATGGACGCTATCCAAAGAGTTAAAACTAACGCATGAAAAACAAGCCGATTTGGCTGTAGTGCAATCAAAAGGGAATGCAGAAGAATATGCTCAACAATTGGTGGATTATGCCGTGAAAGGGGGATTCGCATTCGCACATAACTATTCAATTACTCATCAAATTAAAGAACGAATGAAAAATTTAAATGCGATTCAGAAGAAGTCAACTTCTGCCATGATGCTATCTACTCTCTTTCTTTTTATGCTCTCTTTTGGAGCCATTTATGCTCAAGAGTCTTCAGCATTATCGCCTATTCAAGTTGACCAAATGCCACTTTTAGCTGGATGTGAAGAGGGGGATGAGGCTTGCTTTAACGAGAAACTGTTGGAGCACGTGGTTTCCCAAATGGAAGTTCCCAAAGGAGTTGAGTTTACTCAGGAACCCGCGCGTTTCTGGGTGAGTTTTGTAATCGATGAAGAGGGAGATGTGGGAAGCGTAGAATTGATGCGCAGCCCTTGTGCAGATCCAAATTCAGAAGAATGCGCTGAGGTGAAGGCAGAAATCAGTGATGCACTTACTTCACTTCCAGTAGAAAAGGCGGCGGTGAAAGGCGGTGTTTTTGTGAAGGTTGAATATACCGTACCCGTTGTTATTGCAATGAAGGGAGAAGAGTAGGGCAGTACCCTCTTAAAATTCATGGTAAGGTGAGGAGTGATTCCTCGCCTTATTTTGTTCTAGGGCGGAAGGTTTTGGTAGAGTGTTCTACTGCCTTCATCAAGTCTTCAAGCTCTTGCGGGCGGAGGGTGCGGTAATGCCCCACGGGAATATCCAGCTTGATATTCATCACACGAATGCGCTTGAGTTTGGTTACGTTGTAGTCGAAGTACTCACACATTCTCCGAATCTGGCGGTTTAAGCCTTGTGTAAGGATAATTCGGAAGACGAATTTGCTGATCTGTTCAATCTCACATTTCTTGGTAACCGTATCGAGAATGGGAACCCCACCGGCCATTCCGCGAAGGAATTTTTCGGTGATAGGACGATCTACGGTAACAATGTATTCCTTTTCGTGACCGTTGGAAGCGCGCAAAATCTTATTGACGATATCGCCGTCACTAGTGAGGAGAATGAGTCCTTCTGAAGGTTTGTCGAGACGCCCAATAGGGAAGATGCGCTCTGGGTAACTGATGTAGTCAATGATATTGTCTTTCTCTCGCTTGGTATCAGTTGTGCAAACAATTCCGATGGGCTTGTTAAAGGCCAAATAGGTGAATTCCTTTTGGGTATGGCCCACAAGCTTTCCATCTACGCGAATTTCATTGTGTGGACCAATCTTGGTGCCCATGAGCGGCTTTTCGCCATCAATGGTAATTCTGCCTTGCTCCAACAGCTTATCTGCTGCACGTCTAGAGCAAATGCCACGTTCACTTAAAAACTTATTGATTCTTACGAGTTCTGACACGGTATTCGAAATATGCTACAAAGGTAGAATAGATTCTAGAATCAGTGGTGAAACCTCGGCATTAGGCGGGTCATGAATGGATTTGTTTGAGATTTGGTCAAAGAAGGTGAGGTAGTGAAAGTTTACTCCATGTAGAATCGCTAAATTTAGTCCCCAAAAGTTATCTGCCTAACAACACACCCAAATGTTTAAATATTTCAAGCACTTCAAACAGGATTTTCCTGCCAGTATTGTCGTTTTCCTCGTTGCATTACCCCTTTGTTTGGGGATCGCTGTAGCGTCGGAAGCGCCACCTTTTGCTGGATTGCTCTCTGGGATCATTGGTGGTGTGGTGGTCGGATCACTGAGTAAGTCGCATTTAAGTGTAAGTGGACCTGCGGCGGGATTGGTAACCATTGTAGCCGCGGCCATTTTGGACTTAGGTTATGAAACCTTTCTATTGGCTGTATTGATTGCCGGACTGATCCAGTTTTTACTAGGTTTGGTTCGAGCGGGCATTATTGGTCACTTCTTTCCATCTTCTGTCATTAAGGGAATGCTTGCTGCCATTGGTGTTATTCTCATCATGAAACAGGTGCAGCACATATTTGGGTACGATGGTGACCCAGTAGGGGAAATGGAGTTTTTCCAACCCGATGGCTTCAACACTTTTACCGGGATGATTCGTCCCTTCCAAGAGCCCGTTTTAAGTGGAGCCATTCTCATTGGTTTCATCTGCTTGGGCTTACTCATTTTGTGGAACAGCAAGTTTGTGAAGAACAATCCTTGGTTGAGCAAAATTCCAGGTGCGGTTTTGGTGGTTATTTTGGGTGCCGGACTTAATGCATTGTTCATGAATATTGCTCCCGACTTAGCCTTGGGAGAAGCTCACTTGGTGAATGTTCCAGAATTCTCCAGTTGGACGGATTTCAAAGACAAGCTTATGACACCCGATTTTAGCAATTTGGGAGACAAGCGTGTGTATATCGTGGCTATAACGCTTGCATTGGTTGCTTCTTTGGAAACCCTATTGAGTATTGAAGCGGTAGACAAGATGGATCCGCACAAGAGACGCACCTCTCAGAACGCAGAGCTACGCGCACAAGGTGTGGGGAATATGTTGAGTGGACTCGTAGGAGGATTGCCGATTACCGCTGTGATTGTCCGATCTACTGCGAACCTTGAAGCCAAAGCACAAAGCAAGATGTCGGCCATCTATCACGGTATTCTCATTCTAGTTGCTGTCTTTGTGTTTCCATATATCATCAACTTGATTCCAATGGCATCTCTGGCGGCCATTCTATTGATGGTTGGTTACAAACTCACACAGCCATCCCTCTACAAGGCACAATTCAATTTGGGGTGGGATCGATTTATTCCATTCCTTGTTACCATCATCGCTATTCTCTTCTCGGATTTGCTGATCGGTGTATCTATTGGTTTGATCGTTGGTATTTTCTTCATCCTTCGCGCCAACTACCGAGTGCCTTATCATTACAACGAAGAGGAGGTAGAAACCAATGGAAGTAAGGTGATTACCATCCGTTTGTCAGAACACGTTTCATTCTTAAACAAAGCGAGTTTGCAATTGAATTTGGATCAACTGCCTCACGGTTCTACCGTTGTAATTGACGGCGAATTCACGAAGGATATCGATTACGATTGCTTGGAAGTCATCTACAGTTTTGTAGAAGTTGCTGATGAACGAGAGATTCAACTAACGCTGAAGAACATTCCGTCATTAGAGAGTTTCCATCGAAAATAGAAATGGAATTGAAATAAGAAAGGCACCCAAATGGGTGCCTTTTTACTTTGGTAAACAAGGATGTTAATCGTTGCCTAGCATACTCATTACATAGTAAAGTAATACGGTAATAGCGGCCAACGCACTCACCAAGTACGTGCGAGCAGCCCATTTCAATCCGTCAACGGCCATTTCATGGGTAGCCGGACTTGTGATGTTCGCATTTTCAAGCCAAGCCAGTGCTCGGTTCGTCGCATCGTATTCCACAGGTAGCGTTACCACAGAGAACAGGGTAACTACAGCTTGGGCACCGATGAAAATCCACATGACAAGTTCGTAGTTCCAAGAGAATACAAACATTCCAAAAATGGCCATCCAGAAGATGATGTTCATCAATTTACTGCTGAATTGAACTGCTGGAACCATTGCGGTTCTCATGTTCAACCAAGCATATCCTGTAGCGTGTTGAATCGCGTGTCCACATTCGTGTGCTGCAATGGAAGCTGCAGCAATGGAACGTCCGTTAAATACATCCGGACTCAAGTTCACGGTTTTGTTTGCAGGATTGTAGTGATCGGTGAGTTTTCCGGGAACGGAGATGACTTTTACATCGTGAATGCCACTGTCGTGCAGCATCTTCTCGGCAACTTCTCTACCGGTGAGTCCAGCATCTACTGGAACTTTGGAGTACTTCTCCATTTTGCTTTTCAATCGACCTTGAACGACAAAGCCGATTATCATGAAGCCAATTACAATTATCCAGATCATTTTCTTGTTTCGTTTACTGAACTTGAAATTTACAAATCCTATGCCTACTCTATGCATGGAGTTCGATAGATTTGTAGAATAATCACACACCATGAGTAAAGAAAGACCTCTAATCCTAGTTTGTAACGACGATGGTATCACTGCACCGGGTATTCGAACCCTTATCAGTGAAATGAATCAACTGGGTGAGGTTGTGGTAGTTGCGCCAGATTCTCCTCAGTCGGGAATGGGGCATGCGATCACGATTAACGCTACTCTGCGCTGTGATCCTTTCCGATTTGATGACGGCCCGCAAGTGGAATATGCCGCTTCGGGCACTCCGGTGGACTGTGTCAAACTGGCAGTAAACGTCATTCTGCCTAGAAAACCAGATTTGTTGGTGTCAGGTGTGAATCACGGATCGAATTCCTCCATTAATGTCATCTACAGTGGAACAATGTCGGCCGCCATGGAAGGTTCTCTAGAATCCATTCCATCTATTGGATTTAGTTTGTGTGATTTCGATTGGGATGCAGATTTTGAAGCAGCCCGTCCGTACATTCGCAAGATTGCTTCAGAAGTGTTGGCCAACGGTATCCCACAGGGAACTTGTTTGAATGTAAACATCCCCAAGAATACGAAAGATGGCTACGCGGGAGTTAAAGTATGTCGACAAGCACGTGCGAATTGGGAAGAAGAATTCGACGAGCGGAAAGATCCACGCGAGCGCAAGTATTACTGGCTAACTGGAAAGTTTGTCAATTACGATCATGGTGTGGATACCGATGAATGGGCTTTGGAGAACAACTTCATTTCCATTGTTCCCGTAACTTCTGATTTTACAGCGCACCACGCTATTTCTACCTTGAACAGTTTGAATCTTGAATAGACCTTCACCACAAAGACGTCCCGGGCCAATGCCTCCAAGACGTTCGAATAAAAAGACGAACATTGAGTTCATCTTGGGCTTAACCCTTGGACTCCTTACTCCCGTTTTTGCCATTGCCATTCTCTTGGAATACTATCCAAGGGTAAACCCGAATGAGCCCCTTGATCACTTCACGCAAGTATTTCTCTACTCGCGCGTAATCATCTTTGCGGTGGTGCTGAATGCGGCCGTCTTCTTCGCGGGGCTTCGCTTTAACCGCGAGGGCTTATCGAGAGGGATTCTGATTGCCTGTATCATCTGTGTACTGGCCGTAGCTTATCTGAAATTCTTCTACGAATGAAGTACTACGTTATTGTAGGAGAAGCATCGGGGGATCTTCACGGAGCCAATTTGATGAAGGCACTAAAGACGGCAGATTCGAGTGCAGAATTCCGTTTTTGGGGTGGTGATCAAATGGAAGAAGTGGCAGGCGTTTCGCCCGTTAAGCATTACAAAGAACTGGCCTTTATGGGCTTCATAGAGGTGATCATGAACCTTCGTACCATCTTGGGGAACCTGAAGTTGGCCAAGTCGGATATCGAAGAGTATCATCCCGATGCCATTGTATTGATAGATTACCCAGGTTTTAACCTTCGAATTGCCGAATGGGCGAAGGAGAAGGGCATTCCTGTCTACTATTATATCTCTCCACAAATTTGGGCTTGGAAGCAGAATCGCGTACATGCTATTAAGAAGAATGTCACCAAGATGCTGACCATCCTTCCGTTTGAACGGGAGTTTTACGGGAAGTTTGATATGGAGGTAGACTTTGTTGGTCATCCATTACTGGACGCCATTCAAAATCGCACGGAACGCACGGTAGAAGATGTTTTGGGAAAGGATGATGGTCGTAAAATTGTTGCCCTTCTTCCGGGAAGTAGAAAACAGGAGATTGAATCTATGCTGGCGACGATGTTGAAGATGCCTGCTCAATTTCCCGAGTATCGCTTTGTGGTGGCAGGTGCTCCTAGTCAGGATGAAGCATTCTACAAGAGCTTGGGTTTGGGAGATGCAGAATTGCTGATGAATCAAACCTATGATTTGCTTTCTATTTCGCATGCAGCTTGCGTAACCAGTGGAACCGCCACTTTGGAAACCGCACTCTTCAATGTGCCTGAAGTGGTCTGTTACAAGGGGAGTGCTATCTCTTATCAAATCGCCAAACGCTTGGTAAAAGTGAAGTACATTTCACTGGTCAATTTAATTGTGGATAGAGAGATTGTTACCGAACTCATCCAAGGCGATATGAATGCGAAGAAACTCAAGAAGGAGTTGGCACTTGTTTTGGAAGGAGAGAAGCGCGAGCAAATGTTAGAAGATTTGAGCGAACTCCGATCGGCACTTGGCGGTCCTGGGGCTTCGCAGCGCGCAGCAGATGCGATTGTAAATCACTTGAAAAAGTGAAAATTCGGCTCGTCATACTACTTGCATTGGCGAGCTTGGCCGGAATGGCGAACGACACGTTGCGCGTTCGACTCTTTTCGGATAAAACCGTTTCCAATACACAGATTCGGGTTCGAGCTGGGCATTATGCCTGGGTTGCCATGACATCTGATGGGGTCTATGTAGATACCATCGCTGATGCTAGTCCGCATCGCAACTGGCTATTCGATATCCGTCCCACTTCTGATGATCTTTCTATCCATCACTCCGGGATTAGCTTGGGGAGATATCCCATACTCAAATTGGTGCCTCTCACTGATAGTGCTTGGTATTTGATCAAGGGCTATGGTCCTGAGCGGGTGTATGAAGGCGCACTTGAGATTCGCAGAAACGGTTCTCAATTAACCTTGATTGGTGAGGTTGATATGCAGTCGTACATCGCAGGTGTTGTGGAATCAGAAGGAGGGCATTTTACGCAAGTGGAATACTTTAAAGCACAAGCCGTTTTAGCGCGGACTTGGTTAATGTCCAATTGGAGAAAGCACATCAGAGAAGGTTATAATGTTAAGGATGACGTTTCCTCTCAAGCCTACTACAGCATGGCTTATCTTCAGAACAGCTCAACCATCCGAAGGGCGGTTCGAGAAACGGGGGATTCTATTTTGGTGGATTCAGATTCCATTCCTGTGCTCGGTGTTTTTCACTCAAACAGTGGCGGACAAACGGCAAATTCTGAAGAAGTTTGGAGTAGAGAAGTGGCGTACTTGAAATCGGTGAGCGACACTTTTTCTTTGGAAGGGGATAAGGCGGTTTGGACAAAGACCATCGACAAAGAGGCATTCATCTCCTATATTGCTGGAAAGGTGAACGCCAATCCGAGAGATGCCAATTTTAGAGTGGCGGTATTGGAATACAAACCACTAGGTCGAGAAGGATATTTCTCATTTGCAGGTAGGCGAATGAAATGGCGCGATGTCCGTTCTCACTTTAACTTGCGTTCGGCTTGGTTTAGTGTAGAAGAGAATGGCAATTCTGTCATCTTACACGGTAGAGGATTTGGCCATGGAGTTGGTTTATCTCAAGAAGGAGCCATGATTATGGCACGCATGGGATTCGGTTACAAATCCATACTTGCTCATTATTTTGCGCAAACTCATGTGGTGAGTTTGGGCGATGTGCGGTAAAGACAGAGTAAATTGAGGATACCAAGTCTGTCCTCTCTTGAAAACGCACAAACTTCCCTTTCGCTTAGCCTATGGCGTACTTGCTCTTTCTGCGGGTATTGTGACGCATCCCATTTCAGATTGGGTCATATGCAGCATCGCTTTGCTGATTTCACTCATTGCAGTCATTATTTGTGCTCTTCGCACTCTGTTTCCTCACACGGCGTGGCTTTTCCTGTTCTTCGGTTTGCTATCGGCTTTTCTCTTTGGAAACGGGCGTTATAGGTTGTCGGTAGATTTGTTGGAAGGAGTCGAGAATGGGTATTGTACCGATTTTGTTCAGCTCGATTCACGATGGACGAATACATATGGAAAGTATACAGCTGAGGTGACCACGGATGATGGGCGGCATTGGAAGGCGTATAGCCAGCGGCCCGATACCACTTTGGAGCCAGGCTCGGTCTTACACGTTTCGGGCTACAGATCAAGGTTCCAAGCACCGGTTTATCCCTATCAATTTGATGAAGAGACTTATTACCACAGCAAGGGATTCAGTGGAAAGTGGTATTTCGATGGTCTTGTATTGATTCGGACTCAACGCGAACCTTCACTCCGAAACCAAATAATCGACAGGATTCGCTCTTGGCCTGTGCGTCCCGCCACCCGTGCTTTCTATTTGGCCATGATCACGGGAGAGAAAGGGGATATTGAGACTGAAGATCGAGAGGCATTCTCACGATCGGGATTGGTGCACATACTGGCGGTTTCAGGATTACATGTAGGATTGATTGTGGCCTTTGTAAACGGCGTGTTTTTCTTTTCTGTATTTCGCCAAACTGAATGGGGGAGGTGGATGGTATGGGCAATAAGCCTGATTGCGCTTTGGTTCTTTGTCTATATCAGCGGAAGCAGTTCTTCGGTGTTGAGGGCGGCAATTATGTTCAGTGCGGTGGCAACAGCAAGGGCGCTCAAGCGCAAGGCGGCAACACCTGAGGCTGTTTGGCTTTCGGCCTATTTATTATTGTTGATCAATCCATATGAAGTCTATGCCTTGGGTTTTCAACTCAGCTTTGCAGCGGTGTTTAGCATTGTGTATGGACATGCATTTGTTCAGAATTGGATAAGAGAGCGGTATGGTTCTTCAAAAAAGACAAAAGTTCTATCTCTGTTGTCGGTGAGCTTTTGGGCGCAGTTGGGGACAAGTCCGATTACGCTGTATCACTTCCATCAATTTCCCAATTTCTTCCTTTTCAGTAATGTCCTATTTCTTCCCTTTGTTCCAATATTGCTAGGATTGGGAATTCTGCTTACCCTTTGGAGTGGCTGGTCCATACCTCCAGTGTGGTTGTTTCATCTCGTAGATGGAGCGGTGAATATCTTCAATTATGGCGTTCACTGGGTTTCGAATCTGCCAGGTTCCGTTACAGAGGGAATCTACTTGTCAAAAATTCAAGCTTGGTTGTGCCTGTCGTTTGTCGTGGTTGTTATCATTGCCATGTATCAAAGGAACTTGAAGGCATGGGGATTGGGCATCATACTTCTATCGGTACTACCCTTTGCCAGAGAGGGGAAAACAGATGCATATTGGGTTCATCATTTTAGGGAGAATACCATTTTAGAGATGGAAGAAGCGAATGGCGTTCAGCTCTATATGGCAGATACCACTTTACAGTCGGCTTTTTTCCGACAAACCAAGTTCTGGCGCTCCAGTAGAGGCGTTCAATCGGTTTCGGTGAGCTATTGGGAATTTCAGCCGTTGGAAGAGGGCGGTGAGAATGACTACTTCGCAGTTTCTGGAGACTCAATACTTCAACAGTTCCGTCAGTCGTCGCCGTAGTTCTTCCTTGTCCTTGATCACACTGATTTCTCCATCAAGCACAATGGCTATTTGTCCCGTTTCTTCACTGGCAACCAAGCAAACAGCGTCTGTTTTTTCTGATAGACCTACGGCTGCTCTGTGGCGGAGACCGTAACGCGCTGGGATTTCATCGCTTTCTGAAACGGGCAAAATGGCGGAGGCCGACATGATCTTATCTTGAGCAATAATCACAGCGCCATCGTGAAGTGGGGCATCTTTAAAAAAGATACTTTGAAGAAGTCGGCTGCCCACTTTTGCATTCAAGGCTACTCCTGTTTGAGCGTAGTAGCCCAAGGGCATTTTCCGTTCAATGGCAATCAGAGCACCTGTTTTGGTTTCTATCATCTGACTCATGGCATGAACAATGGGATCAACATCCACTTCTTGTTCTTCGCGTTTCAGCCAAAGTAATTGTCGCAGGAAACGTCTTCGTCTCCCGAAACTATTCGAGCCAATCATCAACAAAAACTTTCTAACCTCCTGTTGAAAGACAATGATGAGCGCAATGAAACCCACATTGATAAACTGTTCCAGAATTTCTGAAAGCAATTCCATGTGGAGTACGGCTGCGATCTTCCAAGTGATGTAAATGGCAACTACACCGCCAAAGATGTAAATGGCCGGAGTTCCTCTTACTAAGCGATACAGACTGAATAGAACGCCTGCGAAGATGAGAATTTCCAGTGCGTTAAGCGCGAATTCGGCTGCAGTCATTAGTTACTTGGACTTATTGAGTTGACGCCACAAGGTACGAGTTTCCACAGCGGCCTGCACATCGTGAACACGCAGGATATGCGCTCCCGCTTCTAAGGCGATCATATTCAAAGCGGTGGTGCCATTCAATGCTTCACTCGGCGATGAATTCAATGATTTCCATATCATCGACTTTCTGCTTAGGCCAACAAATAGTGGATGTCCCAATTCGTGGAAGTAATCCAAGTTTCTCAGAATTTCAAAGTTCTGCTCCACCGTCTTTCCAAATCCAAAACCGGGATCAATGAGTACATCGTTTACGCCTAGTTCCATCAGTTGCCGCGTTTTCGTCGCCAAATTCGCCACAATTTCTTCTACCACATGAGTGTAATTTGGATCGTCTTGCATGGTTTCGACGTTCCCCTGAATGTGCATTAAAACGTACGGAAGCTTCAACTTGGCAACCATTTCAAACATGTTTGTATCAAAGGTTCCCCCAGAGATGTCGTTGATGATATCCGCGCCACAATCTGCTGCGCGTTCTGCCACAGAAGAGTGATAGGTATCGATACTAATAAGCGTATTTGGATGCTCTTTTCGGATGCGAATGAGTGCATTTTTCAATCGGGTCCATTCTGCTTCTGCTCCAATTTGTTCCGCTTTAGGTCGGGTAGATTGGGCTCCGAGATCAATTCCATCGGCACCATTTTCTATCATCTTGGACACTTTCGCCAAAACATCCTCCTCAGAATGAAGCGTTCCGCCATCAAAAAAAGAATCAGGGGTTAGGTTCACAATCCCGAAGATGTGGGGGGAAGAAATGTCGATAATACGTCCACCTACTCGGATGGTCGATTTCCGCTCTATTTTGGTATCTTTCGCACTCAGATTCTTCATGAAGTCGTGCCGTAATTTAGCTGGCAGGCTGAATCATCAAAAGTAGCAAATGAGCGATACACCCAAGCAATTTGATCAGGTAGTAAACGAGTGTAGAACCCTTTTTGAGAAAAAGTTGGTCGACTACGGTGCTGCATGGCGAATTTTGCGCCTTCCTTCTCTAACGGATCAAATCTTCATCAAAGCGCAGCGATTGAGAAGCATTGAAGATAAAGGGACGCAGAAAGTGGCCGATGATCTAAGAGGGGAGTATATCGGTATTTTGAACTACAGTGTGATTGCGCTCATCAATATGGAACATGGCGTGGCCGATCAGATTGATATGGATACGGCTGAGGCTATGCGCGAATACGACAAGCACGTTGCCGCCATTAAGCAGTTGATGATGGACAAGAATCACGACTACGGAGAGGCGTGGCGAGATATGCGCGTTCCTTCTTTCACCGATCTCATTTTACAAAAGTTGCTTCGCGTAAAGCAAATTGAAAACAATGCTGGCAAAACCTTGGTTAGCGAAGGGATTGATGCAAATTATATGGACATGTTTAATTACTCTGTCTTCGCACTCATTCAAATGGAGGAAGCGGCGAAGGCTGAATAATGAAGGGATAGAAGACTAAAACTTATGAGACGTTACCTGGTACAATTCATCCGAATACTTGTCGGAGCCCTCTTTATTTTCTCGGGATATGTGAAGCTGAACGACCCTATGGGATTCGGCTTTAAGCTGGAAGAATATTTCTCGGAAAGTGTGTTGAACTTACCATTCTTTACTCCTTATGTAGTGGAAATGGCCATTGCTATTTGTGTGGTAGAGATTGTAGTGGGACTCACTTTACTGCTTGGTATTTGGAGAAAGCTCACCCTGTGGGTACTTACGGTGATGATTGTCTTCTTCACTTTCCTTACGTTCTATTCCTCGTATTACGACGTAGTAACGGATTGTGGATGTTTTGGAGATGCCATTCCACTCACTCCGGATCAGTCGTTTGGAAAGGATGTGATTTTGACCATTCTTATTCTCATCTTGGTATTTAACAGAGATGTGATTCAACCTATTGTTAGAAAGGGGACAGGTGGGGCCATTGTAGCTATCGCCACCTTGCTTTGTTTCTACAATTCGCACCACGTTTTGAACCATCTTCCTCGTCAGGATTTTAGAGCGTACAAGATTGGAACGGACATCGCAGAAGGCATGAAGTCGGCGGAGGAATTGGGAAAAGAAGCTCCCGTATATGAGACCTTCTTCATCTTTGAGAATGAAGCCGGGGAACGCGTTGAGGTGAGTGGAACGGCTTACGTGGAAGACAAGTGGTACGAGAAGACCGAATGGACCATGTTGAGTGATCTCTCTGAATCTCGCAAAATCAAAGACGGATATGAACCACCGATTCACGATTTCATCATGGAATCGGATACGGGAGATATTACCACTTGGGTATTGGAACAACCCAAGGTCATCCTCGTTCTTTCTTACTTGCTTGAAAAGGCCGACAGTGATGGATTAAAGGCCATAAGCGCATGGAGCTGGCCGCTTGAAGAAGCGGGATATAAAGTTTTGGGCTGGACAAATTCTGGCTACGAAGCGGTTGAAGAAGCTCGTCATGAGCACTCATTGCCTTTCAGTTTTGTTTCTGGAGATGGAACCACCATCAAAACCGTGGTTCGCAGTAACCCTGGAATTGTAGCTTTAAAGAACGGCGTGATTGTAGGGAAGTGGCATTGGAATGATCGTCCAACGACTGCTGAATTGGAAGAGGTTTTTAAATGAGATGGGTGAGTAGCGTGCTGTCTAAGCTGGGCCAAGCGCTCGGAGTTCTTTGGGGAGTGGCTACGTTGATTTTCGTCTTGTTTAACGTGCTGACTGGAGATCCCGCTCGGATGATGATGGATCAGCGAGAAGACGAGCAAGTCCTTCAAGCTATACGGGCCAAGCTTGGCTTAGATCAACCCATGCTTACACAGTATGGGTATTACTTGAACGATTTATCGCCCATCAGTTGGCACAGCGGGGTCGCATCTAATTATACGCATTTTGAGAATCACGCTTACAGCGGTGTTCCTCTGTTGAAGGTAGAAAGCGGAACACTGGCCCTAAAGTGGCCGTACCTCCGAGAATCGTTTCAACAACAGGGACGTTCCGTGGGGAGCATCATTTCTGAAACCCTACCCAATACGGCTGTTTTGGCGATAGCCAGTATCTCTCTTGCCATTCTATTCGGAATATTGATTGGGGTACTTTCTGCCCTTTGGAAAGACGGTTGGTTTGATCGTTTTTGGACCGTTGCCGGAACGCTAGGGATGTCGGTTCCGTCCTTTTTCTCAGCCATTCTCATCGCTTGGTTGTTTGGATACGTTTTATCTGAGTACACTGGGTTGAGCATGACGGGCAGTCTCTACGAGGTAGATGATTACGGAACAGGGCGTTACTTGGCCTTAGATCATTTGATATTACCAGCCATTACCTTGGGCATTCGTCCCATTGGAGTCATCATTCAGCTCACGCGAAACAGCGTACTAGAAACGCTTAATCAAGATTACATTCGAACGGCAAAGGCCAAAGGACTGAGCACTCGACAAATCGTTTACCGACATGTGATGCGAAACAGTCTAAATCCTGTAGTAACAGCGGTGAGCGGATGGTTCGCCAGCATGTTGGCCGGTGCAGTGTTTGTGGAATACATCTTTGGTTGGAATGGGCTGGGCAAGCAGATTGTAGATGCGCTCAACCAAAAAGATTTGCCCGTAGTGATGGGGGCCGTGCTCACCATTGCTTCCGTATTCATCATCATAAATATTTTGGTGGATATCACTTATAGGATTTTAGATCCTCGCATTCGAGCGTAAGCAGGCCATTGAGAAAATTCCTTCGATATTCTCTATTTGAGTTCCGGGGAAAAGTCTAGGCAAAGGATTAAATTCGTCTCAAATTGAATTCCCCTTCTTATGAGAGCACGAATTGTAGCAGGAAACTGGAAAATGAATACTGTCCCTTCTGAAGGAGTGGGATTGGTAGTAGAGATTCTCGAGAAACTCGATTCAAAATATACAGGAGATACACGCGTAATATTATCGCCGCCTTTCACCCATTTGATTGATGTGATTGATCATGTGTGGGAAGTCCCTCAAATATCAGTGGCTGCACAAAATTGTCACCACGAGGACAATGGAGCATACACCGGAGAGATTTCTGCCGGGATGATTTCTGATTTAAATATTGATGCCGTCATCTTGGGTCACTCTGAGCGTCGCCAATATTTTGGCGAAGATGATGCGCTATTGGCCAAGAAAGTAAATGCTGCTATCCGCAATTCTTTGATGCCAATCTTTTGTGTTGGAGAGGTTTTGGAGGATAGAAAGGCCAATAAACACAATGAAGTTGTTACTTCTCAACTCACTCAAGGTTTGTTCCATCTATCGTCAGAGGAGTTTAAAAACGTAATTATTGCTTACGAACCTGTTTGGGCAATTGGAACGGGCGAGACCGCTTCGCCACAACAAGCACAAGACATGCACAAATCAATTCGAGCGCATGTGGCGAGTAAGTATGGTGAAGACGCTGCTAACAACGTGTCCATTCTTTACGGAGGTTCGGTAAAGCCGAATAACGCAAGTGAAATCTTTAGTCAGCCTGATGTAGACGGTGGATTGATTGGAGGCGCTTCTTTGAACGCCGATGATTTTGTTTCCATTGTACATGCGATGGCTCCTGCAAAAGGTGGATTGCACGCGGTATGAATTACATCAAATTAGCCTTTCATATCGACCCTATTGAGCCGGGTAGAGATATTCTCTATGCAGAACTCGATGGACTTCCTGTAGAGAGCGCCACCGATACGGATACAGGAGTAGAAGCCTTTATTCCCGAAGATCAGTATTCCGAGGTTTCTGAGAGTGATTTTCCAATGACCTCGGCTGTTGCCGAATTGAAGTGGACGGTTGAAACTGTGGAACAGCAGAACTGGAATGCCGAATGGGAAAAGAATTTCGAACCCATTGAGGTGGGAAGCGGACTTCACATTCGAGCTCCATTTCACGAAAGCAGAGCGGCAGAATTTGACTATGAAATTGTCATCGAGCCAAAGATGAGCTTTGGTACGGGACATCACCAAACCACTTGGCTGATGTGCCAGTATCTTCTCGATTTAGATCTAAAGGGAAAAGACGTTCTCGATATGGGATGTGGCACGGCAGTATTGGCCATTTTGGCGAAGATGCGTGGAGCTGCTTACGTAGAGGGAATTGACATTGAAGAGTGGGCGGCAGAAAACTCGAGAGAGAATGCCGCACGCAATGGATATGAAGATATTCACATCATTCACGGCGATGCCTCGGATTTAGGGAAACGGAAATTCGATGTGATTATCGCGAATATCAATAGGAATATTCTAACCAGAGACATGGAATCGTACACTTCGGTATTGAATCCTGGAGGGACATTGCTCCTCAGTGGATTTTATGAAAGTGATATATCCGTTCTGGAAGGAGTAGGGAAGCCATTGGGCTTTCATCCTCAGCGCATAGAGACGAAAGATCGTTGGGCTGCGTTGATATGGAGTAAAGACTGAAACACAAGAACTACATGGGGAAGTTTACGATCATCAAACTCTTGGTGTGCGGACTATTCCTCTTCTCTTTCTATGATGCCAATGCACAGGGGAGGTTGAGGGCGTTCACTGCCGAGCCACAAGCGTATTTTGACGAATTGACGGAGTTCATGGGAGATATGGACGATGTAGATTCAGACAGTTTAGAATTATTGCTGAACCGTTTCAAGATAGTTTGGGAGGGATTTAGTGAAGGTGATCGAGCTTCTCAATACGACTTGTCGAATAATTTGCTTCGCAAACGCGTCGTGCATTACGACGCATGGAGAAAATTGCTGAAAAGTGAGATTTACCTCGCCGAGAATGAAGAGGTAGAGGACCTGTCACAGGCACTTGTTTACCTGTCCAATTATTCCAAAGAAGAGGGAAGTCGATTTATCGTCGCCCTACTCGACAACATCTACATTGCCCTCCAACCTGATATCGTATTTGACAATGGGCGTTTCCGCTGGGAGGCTCTGAATGGCACGGCGGACTTTGCTATGGTGGATGGGATGCCTACAATGACCTACCAGAAAGTAGACATGTGGGGATATTATCGTTCCGATAGCACATTAGTAGAGATGACCTCAGGGGTCTATAATATTCAAACCAATGAATTTAAAGGAGATGGCGGCAATGTGTTTTGGACCCGTGCGGGAATGTCGGCCGATACCGTTTACGCCGAATTGTCTACATACGCGATCTCCATGGATAACGCCGGATTTAAGGCGGATTCCGTTACCCTTCATAGTGTTCTCTTCATCAAAGAGCCTCTGCTTGGGTATTACGAAGAGCGCTTGACTTCCAACCCCAATGAAGTCAATGCAGTATTTCCTCGCTTCGTGGCCTATGATAGAGTGGATATCAAAGACTTCCTACCGGGGGTAGACTACGAAGGTGGTTTTTCTATGGTGGGAAGGAACTTCTACGCTTCGGATGAATTGCCGAGTAGAGCGGTTATGAAGTTCCGACATGAGAACGACTATCAAGTGGTTTTGAAGGCTGAACGCTTTTTGCTTCGGGATGATCTTGTACGCTCAGAAGCTTGCAATGTTTACATCAAGCTGGGTGAGAAGGACAGTCTTTATCACCCTAAAAGCACCATGCAGTACCTGCCAGAGCAGGTGAAGTTGACGCTAACGCGAAACGATGAAGGCTTGTCGATGACGCCGTATACCGACAGCTACCACGACATGGATATTTTTCCAGATCAGATCACCTGGCGGATGAATACGCCACAGATGTTCATTCAGAACTTGAACTTGGGATCCACCACTCCGGTGGTATTTGAGTCGAAGAATTATTTCCGAGGCGAGCGCTTTAGTGCTTTGGCAGGTCTTGATAGAGTGAATCCTCTCTATCGCTTGCGCGATGTGGCCGTGGCGAGGGATACCGCTGATCAGAGTTTGGAGTCGGTGGCCAGATATCTCCGAATGGATGAATTGCACGCCGAGCGCTTCCTGATGCTGATGTCGATCCAGAACTTTATCAATTACGACATCATCAATAAAACCGTCTCCTTCAACGACAAACTGTTCGATTATATCCTCGATTATGAAGGGTACCGCGACTACGATGTAATTCGCTTTGTTTCTGGTGTTTCTAGAGGAGCCAATGCCTCTATTTCACTGCTGAACTACGACATGGATATTGTGGGAATTAACTCCATTGCCTTGTCCGATAGTCAGGAGGTTGCACTCTTTCCCACCGAACACAAGATTACAGTTCATGAAGGAATGGACTTCGACTTTGACGGCAAGATTCAAGCGGGTCGATTCTCCTTCTGGGGGAAAGGGCATTTCTTTGATTATGACATGTTTCGGATTAGTATGCCTGACATCGACTCTATGCGATTCAAAGTGGAGGAGTTCGACGATGGAACACGTCTTCCAGGAACCCGACCGAAGTTGGTGAGTGTAAAGAACACCTTGCAAGATATCAATGGGGAACTGCTGATTGACCGGCCGAATAACAAATCGGGGAAGGTTAGCTATACCGAGTACCCCATCTTTAAATCGGCCACAGAGAGTTACGTTTACTACGACAATCAGTCCATTTACGAAGGCGTGTACGACAGAGAACGCTTCTTTGTGGAGCTAGAGCCGTTTGAAATCGATTCCCTAGATAATACCAGTACCGAAGGTCTAACCTTTGACGGTGTTTTTGTGTCCGCCGGAATTTTCCCAGACATGCCGCAAACCGTCATGGTTCAGGAAGATTACTCCCTTGGATTTAAAACCACTACGCCGCCGACAGGACTTCCAGCTTATGGAGGTAAGGGTAAGTTCTACAATGATTTACAACTTTCCAATGAAGGTTTAGTGGGGACGGGTCAAATCGAATACATTACCTCCACGGCGGTGGGGGATGCCTTCACCTTCTTCCCGGATAGTACCAATGGCATAGCCAGCAGCTATGTCATCGAAGAGCGATCAACGGGGACTGTGCAATACCCTCCAGCTGATGGTCAGAATGTTTTCATCAACTGGCGACCGTATGATGATGTCATGTACGCAAAATCGCGATCAACACCGTTCAACATGTACGGACCTATTGGTATGAAAGCCGAGGGTACATTGGCCTACGGAGCTTCGGACTTGCGCGGGGATGCCAAGCTCGAATTCCTCGATGCACAGACCATTTCCAAAGACTTTGTATTCTCTAATCGATCCTTTGATGCGCAGAGTACCAGCTTTGCGGTGAAGAAGGATCCAACTTCAGATTGGGCCTTTAAACTTTGGGATGCCAATGGGTATGTAGACTTCGACAAACAATATGGCGAGTTTACCTTGAATGGAGGAACACAGTACATGGAGTTTACCATGAACAAATACATCACTTGGATGGACCATGCGGAGTGGAATATTCCAGTGAAAACCATCGAAGTGTCGCATGAAAGCGGACAATTGAGTCGAATGGTTGGAACCGCTCGTCGTTTGGACTCTTTGGAGTTTATGGCGATGTCGGCCAAGTTCGCTCTAGAGCCAAGTCTCCTTGAAGCTTTTGAAGTGCCAGAAATCGATGTGGCAGATTCGCGAATCTTCCCAGATTCGGGTTATGTGGCCATTGATCCTAACGCCTACATGCGCGAGCTTACCAACGCTCGTTTAACGGCGAACCGCTACTTGAAATACCACAACTTCTACAACGGAACCTTCAAGATTGATACTCGACACAAGTACAGTGGTTCAGCTGATTATGAATATCTCGACAAGGATGGTACGGCATGGCCACTGTTCTTTGAGGAAATCAAAGTAGACACCTCTGAAACCACCATTGGATTAGCCAAGGTGAAGAAAGAGGATGAATTCTATCTGAGTCCGTTCTTTGGCTATTACGGCAAAGTCCGTTTGCGCGCTCCAGAGCGACTCATGACGTACGATGGTCACCTGCTCATCCAGCACACTTGTGAGAACCTAGAAACCGATTGGTTTAAGTTTGAGAGTGAGATTGATCCGAACGACATCGTTGTGGATTTACCGGAAGACAATCCAACAACTCGTGGAGATGATATCTATAACGGTATCTATCTGGCACCTGACAGCACGAGTATCTACACCGGATTCTTGAACAATGATGCCTCCAAGGTAGACAAGGAGCTCATTTCGGCGACTGGAGTATTGTTCTATGATGAAACCTTGAACAGTTACATCATCACCACTCGCAGAAAACTTCGCGACGAGAGTATTCCGGACAATTACGTGAGCTTCAACAACCGCGATTGTATCATGACCGGGAAAGGGAAGATTAGCCTTGCTCAGAACACCGGCAGGGTAGAAGTAGAAAGTTACGGGGTAGCCGTGCACGACTTGCGTAATGACGAGTTACAAGTAGACGTGACCATGACCTGGAACTTCCTCTTTAGCGAAGACCTCATGAACGCCTTTGCAATGGAGATCAATGCAGAGAGTGGGTTGGCAGCTTCTTCCTTAGATGGAGAGGGGTACAACATCGCCATGCAGAACATCATCACGGATAAAGAAGATAGACAAGAGTACTTTGCAGACATCGCCAATTACGGAGCGCCAGAAGAAGTTCCTAAACCTTTACGCCGTACCATTGTTTTCACAGACATAACCCTGCTTTGGAGTGAAGAACGCAGTTCGTTTGTCAGTGATGGCAACTTAGGTATCGGTAACTTCGGCGAAGCACAGGTAAACAAGAGTGTTGAAGGGATTATGGAAATAATGCCGCGAAGAAGATCGGACGAGTTGTTCTTGTATTTAGAGCCAACTCGAGACTACTTCTTCTTCCAATACAGAAGAAACATAATGCAATTCTACTCGACCAACGAGGAGATTACAGCCATGGTGCTATTGGTAGAGGCAGACGAGAGAGCTTTGGAAGCTGAGGGCGGTAAGCCGAGATACGCCTACAATCAGACCTCGCGTGGACGAGTAAGTCTATTCTTAAGACGACATGACAGAGAGTAAAATCAAGATGGCCTATACACCACAACCGGAAGAGCGAGAGCTTCCGGAGGTGGATGTACTGGAAATGGAGGACAAGGAGAACGTCATTGTCCTCTACAACGATGAAGAGAACACCTTTGACCACGTAATTGAGTGTTTAATTTCAATTTGTGACCACACATTTGAGCAGGCTCAACAGTGTGCAATTATCACCCATTATAAAGGTAAGTGTGAGGTACTTAGCGGTAGTTATAATCACCTAGAGCCTAGATGTACCGCGCTTTTATCTGAAGGTTTATCTGCAGAAATTTTCTAAAGTACTTGCAAGAATCCAAATGCTGCGTATATTTGCAGCCCCTTAAGCAATCAACCACGCTTAAGGTCACCGGCCGGACGGCCGATTACATATAGGATGGCTCCGTAGCTTAACTGGATAGAGCACCTGACTACGGATCAGGAGGTTCGGGGTTCGAATCCCTGCGGAGTCACAAAAAGCCCAAGTTTTTGCTTGGGCTTTTTTTATTCCCCGAAGGGATAATCATCACGTTTTACTTAGGTGATTTGACGGATTGTGTTTGGGGTGTTTAAGGGGTTTGAGGCGTTTAATTGGTTTCAGGGGTTTTAGGCGTTTCAGGCGTTTTAGGTGTTTAAGAAGTTAACTGTGTTGAGGTTTTTCCGCCGCTGATGTTTTACGGCTTACGGCTTGGGCATTTGGTCGTGACGGAAATGGGGTGCTATTGATGCTGTGCGCGTATTTTGCGACTGCCGTTCGAATCCTATCTCGTAGTTCTTTCTTCAGTATTTTCTCTATTGACATTCTATTCCCAGGAGTGTCGTCGAATTCTTCCCGTCTGGGTTTATAAATCTTCGTCACTTGGGGTGTAGTTACACTAGTATGGGGTGGGGAGTTCGGGAATGGCCCCTGTTACGCATTTATGTTCACTTGTCAATTGCTGCGAAAGTCGAGCGATCTTGCTCTCCCGTGGACGAAGCAAAGTATTACCTCGTGGGAATCGATTCTGTGGATTTGACACAGTTGCCAGCAAAGGTCGTAAAGAAGCCTTCTATTCGCTTTTTGCGTCAAAAGCTATCGGGTGGGAGAATTGAGGTAGAAGTACCGATTATCGAGCCTGCAAGGGTGCTTATTCAAAAGTATGCAGCACGAGCGGACAAGCATTTACTCTTTGCCTGGCATCATCAACCATCAGATAATAAACTATACGTATCCCAACGGAATCGCATTCAAAAGAAAATGGCCATCCTCCTTCCAGGAATTAAGATAGGCACGAAGATGGACAGGCATACTTTTGCTTCTCATGGTCGTCAAGTAGGTGTGGATCCAGATCTATTAACTCAACTAATGGGGCATGAGGTGCCGGGCTATCAAATTGCGAATGTTTATAAGGAGAGATATAGGTTTGGCATACTCTATTAAGGATTGTGTAGTATAATCACCTATAAAGTAGTGTAAATACTACTTTTTATGCGTAGAAATACGGTATTTACAATTGTGACATTAAAGTGTTTGAAGTGAAGATGCTAAATTGCTTGCATGTGGAAGTATCGATAAATGATGTTTCATGCTAAGGATAACTTGAAGAATTATGCTCTACAACGATTTCGAAACAGTAGTACCAAAAGTTTCAAACCAGAGGAAATATTATTTTATAAGAACTGATCACGGCCGATATTTTGACGAATTCTATGAAAATGGATTCGTTGCAATTGGTTGGGATCCGATAACATTAGATGATTTAAAAAGGGCGGACACAGAAGAGGTTCGGTTGAAAGTCGGAAGAATCAAGGAAAGGCATGATATCGAAGACTCGATAGTCAAGAGGGAAATTACATCAATTCTCAATAAGCTACTATTGTTCAGGGATATGAATGTTGGTGATATTGTTGTTATGCCTAGTTATAATTCTGATCGCTTTGCATTTGGAAGAGTGTTGGATCCGCATGTTTACCTTGAAAATGATAATCGTGGAGAGTGTCCACATATTAAGAGGAGGAGGGTTGAATGGGTGAGTGTGAAGAATAAAAACAGGTTGCATCCTGATTTTAGCTTGATTAGAGCTCATCATGCAATATTTGATATTAGTTCAGATTATTCATCGAGGATTGACTCCTTGCTTAGTAGTGTATATCAGAAGGATGATTATACCTATCTTCGCATTGACGTTGGTATAGAAGAAGAGATTCCGATTCAGGAGTTGATTAAGATCTTTAATTCCATCGACCGTCTTGCCGAGGAATTCCGTGTTAAGTATCCAGATTTTGGTGAGGTTACAGTTAAGGTAAATCTAAATTCGCCTGGGGATATTGGTGTTAAGATTAGGTCGTCAGTTCATGCCATGGCATTCGCTTTCGTACTTTTTACTGCATGTACCCAAGATCAAGTTGATTCTCGCAACGTAAGTGATCAAGTGGTTGATATAGAGCCTGGAATTGATCAAAAGACTATTGAGAATGCCGTACATTCTCTACAAGAAACTAGAAGATCGCTGAATGCAAGGATGAATGAGAATCTTGATCGTTAATTATGGTTGACGGTATAGCTAATACTGAGAACTTTTTCAAGTTTGCCTTTCTGTCAGGAATGGTAATGATAGTTTTTGCTTTAGTTTATCCTCTCCAAAGAGAGGAAGAATTATTACAGCAAAAGGCCGAAGTTAATGCAGAATATAAGAGAGTGGAATACGCATACTTAGAGCTTAAATCTGAGATTGATCTTATGGTTGATCTTGGAGCAAAAGTGGATTCCCTTCTCAGGTTAGATACTTTAAGTTCGACAGATTCCATTCGTCAAATTTATTATGTCAGTCAATTTGATAGTATTAACGCTCTGTCTGAATCAAAAGATCCTGAACTCAATTTAATGCTTATTGAGCTTGGTTTTAAAAGGGAAATGCTCAGCATTCTTAAGAATAAAGCTGATGAATTTCGGATATGGAAGTATGTGCTCTTTGGTTTTGGTGCAATTTTCGCCATTTACGGTGGTGTCGTGTGGCATAATTGGTCGCGTAAAGAATATAAATTATTGCGAGTAAAAAAGTAAAATGATTATTTCTAACAGACTCTAATTTGTGTGTGTAGCAGTGATCTAGCTAACCCGTCGAGACCAGGGAATAGAATTTCAGCATTGATATTCATAGTATATAAACTTTCTAAGATATGTTCAGTTAATTCGCTTGGGATATCAATTACAATTACGTCAATATTAGCTGTGTGAGTTAGCTTATGGCTCATTGAAACTAAGTCTTCGAACCTGATGTTCTCGTATCCTTCCTCTTGTGCATTAAATGCTGTTCTCAAGTTGAACTCAAAAGTCTCATTTCCATTTGTTGGAAAGAGAAATGTCCCTTGTTGTCTTGCGATGCGTTCGTTGAATAGTTTTGGTTCAATTGGGATTACTGAAGACTGAATCGAATCTTTTGCAAGTTGAGTTTTTCCTATGTGTGTATTAGCCAACGCTCTGTGAACTTGATTTACCTCATCTTTTAGCACTTTTCCTTTAGAGTATGGTAGTGCATAGGTTTCTTTTAAATTATCTCTTAGTTTTTGCCAATTCACTGCCCAAATAGAAGAAGAAGTATTGTGATTAAATTCAAGAGCGAAATAGGTTGCTACGTACATGGAAAAGCTAAAATCTAGCAATCTAGTTGGAGCACCGTAATGTTGCATGACGGACAGCCATTCAATTTCTTGGTTTTCGTCAATTGCATGTTGGCTATAGAGTTGATATTTTTTCTTGAATTCATGTAGCATCCATTTTTCAAAATAATTTTGACCTAATTGTAGAGAGTCATACTTAGTCATTGACCTTTCTAAAGAGGTGGCTAATGACCAATCTGAGTTTGACTGACCTCGGAAAATAAATGGAGATAGAAAATATTTATTCAGTTTAAATATACTTTCCCAATCTACCAACGCTGTCCTCAAAAGTTTTCCCATATTTTAGATGATGTGATTATCGTATCAAGATACTAGACATTCCTTAGGTTATGGAAATTTATTCTGATTAACTTCAATAGTCATTTGAACAGCTCATACACTCATCAGTTTGTTAATCATGATGCAGACGCCTAGTTAGTGATCAGGAGGTTTGCAGATCGAGAACCTACGACGTCACATAAAGCCCAAATACTTACTTGTGCTTTTATTGTGACCTCGCTCGAAGACAACTGTTTGAGTTGTGATTAGGGTAGATTGCTATAATTTCGCTCAATGGAACTATTCATTCTGAAATCTCGAAGATGGCTTTACGTCTTCGGGCTTTTTATTCTCAGTCAATTCTCATTGAATGCTCAAGTTGCAGTTAACTCAAGTGTTCTAGTTTCGTTGAATTCGTTTAGTTCAGTGAATGATGCTGAGAGTGTCTTTTCTGATCATTGGAGAGGTGATTTTATACAGACTCAAGTCATTACTCCTGCAGTGGGTGTGGAGCTGGAGTTTCCCGATTACCATATTGGTGTTAGGGGTTCGTTTTACATTGCGCCCATATCATCACCCTACGGTGAACTTATATATTACCCATTATTGGATTATAAGTCAGCAAGATCTTTTGACGTAGACTATCGCTGGGAAAAATTGAGAATTGGTTTAGTTTGGAGTCAGAGGTTCTACAGCAGGGCTTCTATTGAGCCTTTGGGTTCTGCCAATCAAAATGGGATAGGGTTTAAGGTCGGCTGGAAGTATGGTAAAATAGATTTTGAGTTAAGAGACGAGATGTTTATCCTTTTTGAAAGGGTTCAAGGACATTTAAGTCCCACACTTTTTGGTCCTGCTTTTGGAATTAGCTTGCGAGCTACCTATCCTATCCGGATTTACTCAAATCAAGTATCTGTAGAGAAGTCACCGAATGAGAGCGAAACTATCAGAAATGGTCACGGGCTCAATTTTCAGTTTGGGGCATTGATAACAGGAAATCCAAATTTTGGATTTATTGACAAGACAGAGCCGCTCAACACGGGATATGCCCTTGGTTTAGAATATTTTCATCAACCGTGGAATGTGGCCTTGCTTTTTAGGAGAACGCAGTCGATTCGTCTAGGTATTACAGGAGGTATATTTCAGGAATACATCCAAAACAACTATTTCGGTGTTTCTTATTGGATGCCATTGGACAACAATAAATATGTCAAGTTTGACCTACTTCATAATTGGTCATTTAACAGGGCGACCCAAACTGGGATAAATCAAGAAGCGTTTATGAATAACGAATCTCTGCCATTCCAAATGGGGGATTACCCTAATTTAAGTGTAGGGCTCGCGTGTAGGTATCCTATTTCTAGGTCGGTTGACGCCTTTGGTCAATTGGATATATACTACAAGGCAGATGAATATTCTAAAACAGGGTTTGCTCGAAATTCTATCAGTCTTGGTATGTACGTATACCTATTCGCATTGAATTGAATTGAATTGACTTCTTTTGTAGAATTATTCTTCGTTCAAACGACTATCACGAAAAGGTATTGAGGTTGATTCAGAATAGAATACCCTTTCGCACTAGGGATTTTTTGATGTGAAGTCAATTTGGAAGTTGCTCTCAGGGTTGATGTGGTACTATCGACTTTAGAAAGGCAGTGGATGGGTAACATCGAAGCGTCATTCTAAATCAGTTGGTGAATAAATGGTGTCACTGGAAGTAAATCGCTGGGAAAGTGAATCGATGTTAACTCCTTTGTTGGGTTTCTTATAGGCCACACCTCGAACATTGTAGTGGCTAGGCTTTTCTTTTTCGAAGACAATTTTCAATGAATCTCCAACTCCGCATTGTTCATCCATGCGGTGGAAGATGTATATACCGTCGTACGTGGAGTCTTCAAAGGTGTAAGTGAAATGTGCAACTTTGTGAAACCCTCCTCGGACGGGCTTTGCGCTCAAGTCTTGGACGTGTACATGTGCCTCAATGGTCTCCTCCTTCCAGTTAGTGTCTGGCATATTGTAATAGTTCCATGAGTAAATAAACATAGCAACAGCTGCGAGTGTAGAAGTTGTTGTGAAGATCAATAAATACTTATTGGAGAAACGCATGGAGTTCGATTTGTGGGGCGTGGAGTATCTTTGTTTAAGCTATCCTTTGAATAGTATCACACCCAACCCAATATAATGAAGTATCTACTTATCGCTTTCTTTTTGGTGCTGTTTTCATCATGTAAGAATGATGATGGTATGAATACAGGAAAAAGTGAAACCACTATTTGGGTGGTTTCCATTCCTGGTGTTACCCCCATTTCTTGGGGGGGCCATGTTTGAAGCCTATGTACGAACAGGTCCTTATAATAATCGCAGCTACGAGCTGATTGATGTTGTTCAGCTCAATCCAACAGTAGATGACCCATATGTATTGGAAGGAACCCTTGCTTACGAAGGTGTTCATCCCGTAACTATTGAATTAGCAGCAACAGAAGAGCTTGATGTAGATGCTCCTTCGGAGTTTTCAAATCCGTTTCACAATGGGGCTGTAGATTTTGACGCTGAACTTGGGGTTAATGAGTTTGAAGTTTACTATTACCCGAACTTTTGGGTGAACTTAAAAGTCTACTCAAAAAGGTCATTAGCAGAGTTGAAAGGGGGCAACTTTAGTATCGGAAATGGCAGAAATTCGTTGGTGACCACGTATGCTTACTTAGTAGATCGTGAGAATATCGGTGACACAGTTGAGAATACGGGAATGGCCTACCTATCACTTGGAAAATCTGCTCCACTTTATTTGATAGGTGGTTCGCAAGATGGGGCTGATTCGTTACTTGTGCCTCTAGCCTATCCAAACTTTCGACACATGGATACAACATTCGTGTTCTTTGATGCAGACGATGGAACGTATTCAATTTCATATTGATTATTCAGCTTGGTATTATCAAAGAGGAGATGTACGAAAGTGCAGCTCTTTTTTTGGCGGGAAGTCTGACCTGCTCGATTTAATGGAGTCACCTTTTCATTGTTGTTATCACAAAAAAAAGAACCCCCGCAACAGACGCTGCGGGGGTGATACCATCAAAAACGTGATGTGTTATTGCTTGATCATCTTGTGGATGATGACTTCGCCGCTGATCTCAACTTTGCACATATACATGCCAGTGCTCCAAGATTCAGTGTTGATGATGATGGAAGAACGAGATTCGGTTTGGTCGGTGTAAACGACTTTACCCGTAGCATCAGTTACTTCGATGTTCAACTGACCGTCTTGCGGAGCTGCAGGAATTTGCAATTCTACATTGGCGTCAAATGGATTGGGAACAATCGAGAAGTCAAGGTCTTTGCTTGTAGCTTCGTCTGAACCGCTGTTGGCCATTTTGCCTTTGTCGAATGAACAGAAGGTGTAATCACTCCAAGGACCAAGTGTTCCGTCTTCACATTTTGCTCTCACTCTCCAGCTGAAGCAGGTGCTGTTAAGTGGGATGCTTACGCTGTTCACAGGAGAGTTGTACAACATTCCGGTTGGTGGAGTACCTGTGTTACAGTATGTAGGGTCGTCCCAGTTTACTTCAATGATGTAGTCCACGGCTCCGGGAACTGCGTTCCAGTTAAGGGTCACGTTTCCATCTGCATCAATTTCGCAGTAGAGTTCTACTGGTGCATCAATGTCACAATCCTTAGGACAGTCGTAGGTCAAAGTGTAAGTACAGCCTGTAGCATTGTTGGTTACGGTTACCGTGATTGGTAAGTCTCCTGCAGAAATTACCGGTACACTAGACGTTGAACCATTGCTCCAGCTGAATGAGTAGTTTGGCTCTGTTAGTGTTTGACCGAAACCGTCAGTGATCCAAATCGGAGAAAGGATGTCTGGATTCGCACAAGGGTTGTCACACATTTCGATCTGAAGCTCTTCGTTACAACATTGCTGATCTACACGCAGTCTACCACAGAGTTGAAGTGCTTCGTAAAGACCCGCGTTATAGGTTTTAACGAGAATGGTATTGGTGCCACCTGGAATGAGTTGTCCAGGAGGGATGAGTTGTGAAAATGAACCCGGTGTATTAAAGGTGACCCCCGCAGGAACGGTGATTGGGTTACCATTAATGCTCATGCTGTGCAATTCATTATCGGCTGCAATAAAACCAACATTGATGTTTGCACTAACAACAGGACAGTTATTCAAGTTGAAAGTGTACCTATAGGTAAAAGTATCTGTTGGGGCATTCGAAGCTACGTGGTTAGCAGCAGTTAGGAAGTGTGAGATGTATGTTCCGCACGGATCCTGAGCAAAACTGGTGTAAACTGTTCCGCCACTGGATTGGTTGTTGCCTGTGCTGATATAGGCATCAATATATCCAGGGCCCCAGCCTTGAATATTGACAGACCAATTCGGGTCTACAGTGCCTACGCCACCTACACCTGTGGTGAGGTCAAAGACAGTGGTTTGTGCGAAGGTCGATACTGATAGGAAAAGTATCGACAGCAAGGTCATTTTAATCTTTTTCATAGAATTAGATTAATGGTTAGTGCCTACTCTTTTTATGTGTAGATTTTCGGCATTCTCTACTTATTTATAGATATGGTAAATACATATCTTTCCTAGGTCGTTTGACAAGACGACATTTATAGATTCAAATGATGTGCGATAAATTGCGACTCCTCTACGCAAATCCTATAGAGACCTATTCGGCGAGATTCCAATTCGACGGCATGAAATTGGGGTTTATCATGGCTTGACTAATTTTGTGTCGATTGTAATCGTTAGTAAATGTAACAATGTAGATAGTGTTATACAATACGTATTCTTACGTATTTTTTTGGTATTTATCCATACGAATTGTATATAATTAATGAATTGTATATTTAATTAGAATCATCTTTTTAAAATTTGATAAGTAATTATAGGGTAATGTGCTTTTAGTTCATATCGGTATGAACCCGTGTTAAGGGATCTATGGAATTGAAAAAGCCCGATCAACTGACCGGGCTTCTCAAACTTCAAAAAGGAGTAATTAGAGTTTTTGAATCTTGATGGATCGAGAAACGGACCCACCTTCAATTTCAAGGTTCAGCGTGTAGCTACCTGTTTGTAGAGATTCAATATGACTGTTCATCAAGTCATTGATCTCAGAAAGTGATCCCTTGCCTTCGAGAATTACTTTTCCTGTGATGTCGACCAAGCGAGCATTTAACTCTGTGTCTACAGAAAGCTCGTCGCTTTGCAAGGAGATAGAGTTGCGAACGGGGTTAGGGAATACTTCAATAGATGCCATTTCGCGCTCCACTGCAGTGTTGGCATAGTGTGAACATGTGGTGGTGTGTGGCTCTTCAGATTTGAAGTTGGCAAAGTTCGTTTGATCGTGGAACTTGTGCACGAAGTCATACGTAGCACCGTTTTGTTCAGCGAAGAACACATACTGATGAGGAATGGAGAACTCGGTCATTTTTGAGTAGGCAAGAGCGGGAGTGGAGCTAGAAGCACCTGGGTTGTTTGGAATAGTTAAATAGTCATTAGCACTCACCATGCCGCTACCGTTACTTTGAATGATAACACCGATGTAAGATTCATTTTGATCTCTCGTGTACCAACCCACGTTGATTTCTTGCGCAGGAGGTGCATTGTATGCTAGGGTAGGAAGGAGGTTCTTAGTGGAGTTGTTCGCTGTGTTACCCATAGATCCGTTATTTACTACAACTGTAGTAGGAGGAACGCCACCTGCGAAGTCGTTTAAACGTACTTCAATATCTAACCCGTTTGCAGTGTAAGCGTAGGCCCAGTTGTTTTGGTCGTGGTCTGCTCCATCAATATTCGGGAAGATGACATTTCCTGTAACGAAATTGACGTCTTCAGTTGTGGCAGCTAGTACTTGCGGAGTTGCATATCCCATTACTGTCCAGAAATCCAAAGCACAAGTCACAACGTTTTGACCAAAAGTAGGCTGGGTGTACACATAGTGCATCACTAGATCCCAGTTGTTCGGGTTCATGTTTGCTGGGGCGTGTGTAAACGCAACGTCAACGTTAATAGGACGGTCAACCACTGGAGTGATTTGGTGCACCGGAGAAGGTGTGAAAGTGCCTGAATTGTAAGTGGCAGTGTAGATGTAGAGGTCGTCGGTCCAAGCCATAGCTAGCGCGTACTCTATATGGTTATCCATACTGATGCGCGTAGGGTCTGGGTAGTTGGAGAGGTTATGTGTTGTTACATAGGTGATGTTACAACCATAAGGGTCAAAGTCGTACAAGTCAACCGCGTGACCCACGCCATTTTGATGGTAGGCAACAAAAACGGTGTAGGTAGCACCACCACCGCTCGCGCTTCCAGCTAAGGCTCCAACTTCCAAGTAGCTGTAACCGCCGTTGTAGTTAATAGTACCACCGCAGTTCATAGATGGACCGCCTGGGTTGAAGTATTGCCAAATAACCTGGCCATCGTTACCATCGTCATACGCCGCCAGGGCGATGTCGTCAAAAACGTAGCACGAGGAGTGAGTAGAGGCTCCGGGTGAAACGCTGGTAGGGTACGCATATTCCACACTAACGGGTGGATTGTAGGTTTGAGCAAAGACACCACCAGAAAGCAGCATCATGAATAATACTTTTTTCATAAGTAAGTATTGATAGTTGAGAAATTGAGAAACTAGCCGTAGATGGTATAGTAATATATAGGTCTCTCTACGCCTATGAATCATTGAATTAGTGTCAAATGTAACTATCGAAAAATCATAAACAAATACGTATTTATACTATATTTGTACGTAGAAATACGTATATCATATAGATATCTCTGTTTTTGTAGGAATCATACTACATAAAATCAGGTCTCAAAATCTATACACATTATAAAGCTAGGCTTGCTCTCATGGCTTCATCGATGAGGGAAATCGATGATATTCGATATCACTTGTAAGAGAATTCGCACAAAATAAATTTCAACTAATAGATGTTGGTTACGAGTGAGTTGTATTCTTCTTTACAGAATGTATGGGGTGGTTATGTATGTCCAAATAAACTCAAAGCGCCGCTGTGTTTGGGGATGCGTGGGATAGTGGTGGTCATCGCGTAAAATCATAAAAAAAAACCTAATAATATACGTACTATTTTATAGTATGGTATTTACGCATTGAAGATTCGAGTTTGTACATTCATTTAGCGCAGTTGATAGGCCTAATCAGATTGTGTTAATGAATACTACTAATCAAAATCAATCTCAATGAAACGTATTTTACGTGTGGGGCTACTCTCTACATTTCTACTGAGCTCTATGTACACTTTTGCACAGTGTGGATGGATTGCCTCTTATCCCTATTCGAATTCAAATCCAACCGTAAGCGCTACGAATAATGCAATGCATTCTGGCGACAAATACTTCTACGTGGATAACTCTACAAAGAGACTTGCCAACATCTTTGGAGGTACTTGGATGTACGGTGTGCTAGACAACAGTTCGCAGCCTGTAAGATCAGGTACTAGGTTTTTGAAGCATCCTACCTCTTCTGATCTTTATTATGTAGGAACGGACAATAAGATCTACAAGACGTATTGGACTGCAAGTGGATGGACGACTTCTGTCTTCAATTCTTCTGCCCCATTGGTTCGATCGAATTCTCAAATTGCGTATTCGAGTTCAGATAACAAGATTTACTATATCGGGTCAGATGGTAAGATGTATATCCTTTCCATGGGTGGATCTTATCAACTCCTCAATTTGAATCTATTCCAGCATTACAACGGAGTTTTTCTCGCCTTTGATGATGTAACAGACTTGGTTGTGGATAATCAGGAGCGCATTTGGTTTTCATACGATGGAGGATCAATCAGTTACCTGTACTATTCTCTCGCTCCTGGGTATTTTACGGGATGGACTCTGATTAGATGGCCACATGACAACGACCCGAGTAATAATCTTCCGGGAGTACCAGATTTTGCTCCAGACGCTGTGAATTCGCCTATTGTGGTGGCAGATAACAGTGATGTGTACTACCGTAGAAGTGACGGACGCATCGTTTACTTCAACGCGGGTTCACCGGGAGATAGAGACCGCCCATGGTCTATCGTAGGATCTTACGCCGCTCAAGGTCATGTGATGAGCATGACGTATGGAGATGGTAAAATGGTCTTCGTTGCATCTAACAATCAGGTTAGAAACATTTACTACTCTGGCGGTACATGGAACGATTTTCTTGTAAACCCTAGAGTGGTAACGAGTCCTTCTCCAGTATGGATCAATGATGGTGAAATTCTTTATACCGATGTGGTGAGCAGTGGGACTCGCTTGATGAATTTTGAGTACGATATTTCAGGTTGTAAGAAGGAAGAGGTAGCAGGTACAGCGTTTAACGACGATGTGACTTTCTTCCCGAATCCAGCAGGTGATCATGTAACTATCGAGAATACAACCGATCAATCGATTCAAATGACTCTCGTATCGGCAATGGGGCAAGTGATGGAGAACATGGAGATCCTACCTAGTGAAACGCATCGCTTGGATGTTTCGAACCACCCATCTGGAGTGTACCTAGTGAGATGGACGGCTGGAGGAACTACACATTCAGAACGTCTAATCATTCAATAAGTATAAAAGTAAACATAGCAGCTGTCGAGAGAATGGATGGCTGCTATGTTCTTTATGGATTATCATCTTGGGGGTGATATCCGATTTGTTCATTTAATTTTTTTTCAATGAAAAATCTTTTTCTCTCAGCAGGTTTGCTGTTCTCAGGATTAGCGACTTATGGGCAAACATGTACCCATGAGTTTTTGTACAACGATCCGCTGAATTGGACTGAGGTAGATGTTACTACATCTGGCTTGGCATCTCCATCGCGAATTCAAGTTAGCGGTGGACAAGTTCAATTTATCAATGCAATTGACGGACCGAATGATACTCGGGTTTATCGCGATCTAAATGTTGACTTATGCGAAAACTTTGTAGTGGATTTTGAATTTGAAGTGACGGGAGTAGGCGATGGACTCGATGTAGCGAATGGAAGAACCATTGGGCATTCTATTCTTGCTCTCACAGAAAATAACCTCAATTGGATTGAAGATGAGAACAGCGTTAGATCGGATAATGATGCCATTGTTATTCAATTGGTAGATGGTACTGGTGCGGGTGCATCAGACATGAAGATGCAAGTGAAGCTAAAGGATGGGGCGAATACTCCCGTAACAGGTTGTGAATCCTCTTTTTTGCTTTTGAACAATTTGTACAGTGTTCGTTTGGAGCGATTGGGGCCCGATAAGGGGAGGGTGACCTTGTTTGATGAAGAACAAGAGCCAGCAGCGGAGATTTACAGCAGTTGTTTCGATATCGAGGGGGATATTTCTAATTTGAGATATATTCAGCACTCCAACTCACCTTCAGGTACATTCGATCGTGAGATGACAGGGACCATTGACAACACCTGTATCAAGAATTGTTATACCGAAGATGATTGCTGTATTGGTGATGAGATTGTAGGTCCAGGCACGATTTGTACAGCAGGATTGAATTCCAATAGCTACAGTTTTAACGGTTCTTCTTCTGCTGACTATGTATGGTCACTTCCAGCGGGTGTTACGTTCACTGGCCAAGGGACCAACTCGATCAATGTGAATAGCTGGGGTACTACCTCTGGTCAAGTAACAATCAGTTTGCAAGTGACATGTAACTGCAAGGTCTATAACTTTACGAAGGTTGTTACCATCTATCCTTCATTGGAGGGTTTGGGTAGTTCTCTATCTGCTACCATTACAGACAATGGAAATGGCACAGTTCAGATTGATGGTTCAAGCAGTATTTCAGGGACTGGAATTACGCACTCTTGGGTGATCTATGAAGCGGCCAATTGTGATGAAGGAGATAAGACGATTCTAAATGAGTTGACCAACCCTCAGCCTGTAAGCGTATCATATACTACGTCTACGTTCAATGACAATTCTGGATTGAGTTCTTTAAAGTGTTACGTAGTGGTTTATACCGTGTCGTACGACAATGGTCTTTGTTCGTATGAGTATCGATCTAAGCTCACCAATTCAGGATTTAGCAAGATGAGCCTAGGAACGCAAAATGGCAGTGCTTTTGCTCCGTATCAAAATGGAGTAGAGCTTTCTTCCAGTCAGATTATGCTTGGTCTTCCAGGTGAAAGAGCAGCTATCGAGTTGGGGGATGTCTATCCAAATCCAGCCGACCATTCTGTGACCATTGATATTGCTGTTTCGGGTGAAACTCAATTGAGAGTGGTTAATCAAAATGGCCAAACGGTTAAAGAAATGAAACTGTCAGAAGGTCAAATGAATTTCAGCACATCCTCCATGGCTTCAGGTGTGTACTGGTTTGTTTTTGAGACTGAAAACGGTAAAAGACTTACCAAAGAAGTTGTAGTGACGCATTAATTAGATAAGTGTGTGTCCAAGAGCCGACTCAGAAATGGGTCGGCTTTTTTTATGGGCGTTTTACATGCGTTGAATGAGCACGAGGCTACTATCAATCCTGAACAGATTTGTGTAAGCGTTCAGAATCTATTGTGGTTTTGTCCATTTAATCGGTAATAATTCCTACTTTTTTGGTGTGTTGCCAAGCACCCATTACAAGGGAAAGTGAAGAGAACGAAGCTAGTTTGCGCGTTCGCGTTGATGTTCAGTAGTTTGAGTGTGCTAGCAGGTAGTAGATGGCCTACTTGCACATGGTTTGTACAGGCGGAGGGTTGTACTGTTTCCATTGAATATGGAGCGGACAATCATCTTCCTATACCTTATGTTCCCATACTTTCGCCTTTGTTGAAGGGAATGTTGTCGCCTGTCGCTTCTCCATTCTTGTCATTTTTTGGAACGATTTCTCTTTTCGATCTTCCAAACACCTTTCAATCATTCCAGAGAAAGGCCGTTGCGTACAACGGTCAAAACCTGATACAGCGAAATGTGATATGGATGGCTGTGCCTTTTATTCTTGTGCTCATCATCATGACCATTCGTTTGAATTCGGTCCGAAATAAGCTGGCGAGGAGTATGGAAGAGGTGGATCGGCAGAATCAGCAGCTGAGGGCTATGGATGAGAAGAGGAAAGAACTGCTTTCTATTCTTGGGCATGATTTGCGAAGTCCTATTTGGGCCATTCGTCAGTATTTGGAATTGAATCAAAACCCATCATTCAAAGGTGAGAGCAAGATGCAATGTCATCGTGAAGCGCTTGCAAGTGCCATCAATCTTCAAGGTACTTTAGAAGAGTTGTTGGAATGGTCATCCGATAAGGAATGTCTCATCGTTCCTCGGTCTGAGTTCTTTCAACTGCGGACCTCCGTAGATTTTATTCTGAATAGTATAAAGTTGATGGCGATACATAAGGAGGTTGAACTCATCAATGCCATCTCCCCGTCTATTCAAGTGAATAGTGATAATCGAATGGTTTCCATTGTGTTGCGAAATGTGGTGGTCAATGCTGTGAAGTTCAGCAGTGGCGGTCACGTGCGACTTTCGGCTTATCGACAAAGAAGGGTGCTTCATGTAGTAGTTGAGGATAACGGAGTGGGAATGGATCCGGATCAATTAAGGGCCATCCAGACAACAGGCAGAGTAGACTCCATGATGGGCACGAAAGGAGAACGTGGATTAGGACTGGGAATCAGTGCTGCTTTGAAGTACGTTCATCGATTGGGAGGAGAGATGCAGTTTGAGTCGGAACTAGGCAAAGGGACACGGGTGTTCATTTCTGGTTTCGAGCTAGAGGAATAATCTGCGGATAAGAAGCAAAAGTGAATAGAATCAAACCGAAGAGACCTATGAATACCAGAAAGAAAAGACTTGCAGTTTTAGAGGATCACTTGATTGTGGTAGAGGGTATGCGGCATCATTTGGAAGACTGGGGATTTAAAGTCCTCGACCATTATTCTTGTGGGAATGACTTTCTCAATGCGCTGAAGCGGGGAGAGTCTTACGATTTGTTAATAATGGATTTAGGTATTCCAAATACGAATACTGAAAACCTAATTGTTCGACTCCGTCGTGATTACAGTTGGCTCAAAGTGCTGATTCTTACGGGGCTCAGCCATAGTTCTACCTTAACCCGCTATATGAATATGGGTGCTAGTGGATTTGTAGGGAAGATGGCAGGGAACGATGAATTGGCCTTGGCAATCCGACTGGTACTAAACGGAGAGAAGTATATTGATTCTCGTTTGTCGGTGAATAATTTCTCCCATACTGAAGATCCTTTTGAACGATTGACGCCTCGAGAAATTCAAGTGTTTAAGTTGTTGATTCTGGGGAAATCCTATCGCGACATTGCTGTTGAACTCTTTATTGAAGTGAATACTGTTGGGAGTTTCCGCACGCGTATCGCTCGAAAGTTGGGGGCAGATTCCATCAATGATCTTCGACTGATTGCGGCTCAATATGGCCAAATTTAACAACTCGAAGTCCGGTGGAATCATCGAGCTATTTCAGCTAATATCGTAACGAGTGTCAGTAAGTACTTACAACCGATTGGTTATACTTGCTGGGAGTAAGAGAATTGAGCCGTTATTGTTTTTGAACCGTGTTTGGCAACACTTCAAATTCCGACTTACGATGTGGCCTTTGGGTTGTGTCTTTATTAGGTTGTGTCTCGCTCTACACTTTTAGATGTATGCGGAAGGAAGCCGCGTTCTCTGAGCTACTTTCTTCCCATACATTTTAATTAAACAGTCAATTAACTAAACACAGAATAAAGGAGAATTGATAGAAGTGAAACTGCGCGAAAGAAAAAGTCCAAGCTGTCTTAGCTTGGACTTTCTTTATAAACACCCTTTTTACGTGGCTGAGTCTGCTATTTAAATTCGCGAAAGAATGTAGGATAGCGTTCACTTGTTTTCTCTAATCATCACTCTTCTTTGTCGTAGTAGAGCTTGTAGAATTTTCTTCCATTTTCATCCGTACCCGATTCAATCATCGATCGGTCACCATGAACATAAATGTGAAAGTTCTTATCGAGTTTAATCACTCCCTTATAATTTCCCGCTTGTTTCTTTACCACAGCTGTTGCCATAGAGAAAGACTCGGGAACAGCCATGCCGCTTTCTGCAGCGGTCTGTGACTTATGAGCTCTGTAGGATTCAATGACGTCGTTTTCAACCAATACCGCTTGTTCAAACTCGTGTTGGTTGAACTGTTCTGCCTCTTTGAAGTAATCCATAGATCGCTTCATCAGATCCACTTGGTCAACCTTGGAAACAACAAAATCTTCGGGAAGCTTCTTGGTGACAAAATCTTTGGTGGCTGAAATAATTTCAGAGGTGTAATTGGCTTCCTCCGACTTAGGTCTTGCGTTGATGAAATTATGCGTCCAGAATTCAGAATCCTTCTGGTCGTTGTCCAGAATAAAAAGAGTTGGTTCCACGCCTCCGTCTATAATAAAGCAGGCCTTGTCTGGCTTTTGTGTTCCAATTCCAGATTCTAATCGGACTCCTCCAGAGGAGTTGACGCTCAAAATCCGCTGACGAGAATCGAACTTGTAGATTCCGATCGCTTCACAGGGGATGCCGTCGTATTCAATCTCTGTAAACTTGGCTACAACAAGATCGCCGGGTTTGATGTTAGGGTGGGAAGATGCTTCTGCGAGGTGTTTGGAGATCAGTTCCGTAAAGTTGGCTGATTCATCATCCTTAAAAAATGCCCTCGATGCTTCATACAGTACATTGTACTTCAAATCGATAGGGTGGGTGAACTCAAAGCGCAATAAATCTGCGGCTTTAAAATGGCGAAGAAGGGCTTGAGTGAAGAAGTCCTGGTTGTCACCAACCACGTATTGATCCACTTCCACGACCTTTTCTGCTCGTTCACTTACAACCAGGGATATCGATTTTGTATAGGCTTCTGAAATGTTCATGTCGTCATCTTATTGAAGGGGTGAAGATAGGGAGGAGCGTGAAATCATCACAAGAGAGGTCGGCGACTTATTCAGATGTTTTCACAAAGGGGAATGGTATTCATTTTTTACCTTTCCGTCTAAATCAATGTCATGAAGTCACTTCTTTCCATTCTCTTTTCATTGGGTGCGCTTTGGTCCTCTGCGGACGAATATGCCACTATCGTTAGTGTCTCTATGAATGGTGAGAAGTACTTTGCTGCGGTTGAGATTTGGGATGATAATGGAACTATTGAAGATCTCTCAGACGATATTTCCTTAACAATCGGTGTTGTAGCTAACGTCAATCCCACAGGTTCAGATGCTATTCTAGATGAGAGAGGAAAGTTGAAATTGGAAGAATTGGATCCGAATGACTTTCAGGTGGAAATTATTTCCACTTCTCAGCACGAATCGACCAATGGCGATGGAGAGGTAGAACAGGAAAGCAAAGTTCGGGTATTCCATGTGGTTATCCTATTAACCGAGAATAGAGAGCCTATACTGAGTGGGCCGATTACCTATAGTTTAGAATGTGAAAAAGCCCGACGTTAATCGGGCTTTAGAGTTTACAACTTGAGTTGGTGCACTTAGAATTGATATTCTATGTGTGCAAACAAGTTGTGCCATCTCGTTTTATCGGAATCTTCAATTACATCTTGAATACCGTAGCTATAACGTGCGCCTACGTGAATAGGGCCAAGTTCAACCCCTGCTCCAAGCTGCCAAGAAAGGTATGCCCCCACATACTGCTCCTTTACATCTAGGTCGTCCAATTTAGCGGTAAGTGGAATGGAGAGCATTGGGCCTGTATTCACATCGAACATCAAGAATTTCCAACCCACATTTACAGGCACATCAAAACGGTTGTGTGTCAGAACAAGGTCTAAGTCTGTTTCTTTGGAAGAAAGAGATTGGAAGAGAATTTCTGGCTGCACATAGAGAAATGCCAGTTTAAATCGAGCAAATCCCCCTACTTGGTAGCTTAGTTGCGGAGATGCCGTACCTCCGTCGTAAGCGTACGTGCTGGCACCGACGCCTGCAACTGGACCATAGGAGAACATTTGTGCATGGGCGGCGAAACCGAAAAGGCACAATGCAAAGAGAGAAATGAACTTTTTCATTGAGGAATAGATTATTTAGTAGACTGTAAGTTACTATAATCTATTGAAGATGAGAGAAAAAAAAGGCAGTAGGTCGCGAACCATACTGCCTTCACACAAATTCTTCTCTGCCATGATTTGAGAGGTATGCAGAGCGAGAGGTTAATCATTTAACATCTGATATATTCCCTCGTTGTAAAATTAACTAACGAAAGCTTACCGACAAACGTATTTATAGCAACGATAATTTTCGATGAGTTAGAGGTGAAGAGGAGAGAGTGTTATGTAAGTTTTAAGGGTGGATATTTGTTCTAAATTCCCAATTTACAAGCATTTTAGTACGAGATTCAGCTGAGTTTTGAAGCTGTTGCGGAATGAATTAACCTATGGGTTACATTGTGCATTTGATTCTCCACTCTTTACTCATCTTACTTATTGTATGGATACTAGTCCTATCAAAGCAACCTCCCATAAATATTGAGGAAGAGCAATGAGGGGTGTGATTCTGTTCGGAATGTTATAAAAAAAACAAGGCTCCGAGTTTTCGGAGCCTTGACATACAACTTCACACAAATCGTTCGCTGATAAGCGGGCGGTTCCTTACGAATATATAGTTTATTTTGTAACCATTACAACGTAAGGCAGAATTTTTCCTGTGAGTGTCAGTGTGATAGGGAAGAACGGGTAGCTTCTGTAGACCCAAACACCCTTTTGAGAATATCATTAACCCTTGCTTGAGGGTTTTCTCTGATCTCTTTTTCTTCATTTGCGACCATGATAAACAGACCATCAATTGCACTGTGAGTTACATATCCGGTCAAATCAGTATTGACAGGTGATACGAATGGAATCTGATTGTATGCGGTAGTGATGTCCGACCAATACTGTGTTACATTCACAGATTTCAGTGCGTCTTCCACAATTGGAGTAAAAGCCGCTTCTAATTGAGAACCGGTAGTACGGTGCAAATACTGGGTAGCGGCATCATCGCTTCCTTTTAGAATGCTCATGGCATCAGTAATGGTCATTTTTGAAATGGCATCCACGAAAATATCCGTTGCCTTGGCAGATGCATTTTCAGCAGCGTGATTCATGGATTCTTCAAACTGTTTCACCAGATTGTTCATGCCAATGTTGTTCAGGGCTTCTTTCACCTTCTGTGCTTCGGGGGGGAAAGGAATGCGAATGAGAGAGTTGTTCAGGTAGCCATCGGTTTGACTCGTTTGTGTAACGGCGTTGGTGATGCCTACTCGAAGCGCCTCCTTCAGTCCATTTGAAACTTCAGCTTCCGTTAGTGGCATGTTCGTCTGCATCGTCTCCGACATTGTCATTAGGACATCACAAGAAGGAGTAAGGAGGGTGAGGCCTCCCAGTAAAGCAACGGTTAGTTTGGTTCTCATACTGTTTGTTTTATCGGGTAAAAGTACATGGGTTCTGTCAATCAATCTGTCAGTATAATATGAAATACCAACATCAGATACTTTCGTTAGTCATCCCCAAAAATCTCGCCTAAATTTACGGCATTAAACAATTGTGATGCAGGCAGAGATAATCACCATAGGAGACGAGATTCTCATTGGTCAGACGATAGACACCAATTCTGCATGGATGGGTGCCGCTCTCAATGATGTGGGCGTAGATGTTTGTCAGGTTCGATCCATTCGAGACACAGCAGATGCTATTGTAGCTGCACTAAACTCCATTCACCCCGACACGAAACTGGTTTTGATGACGGGAGGGTTAGGGCCAACGAAAGATGATCTAACCAAGTATACCCTCAACGATTACTTTGGCGGGCAGTTGGCATATCACGAGGAGGTCTATGCTCATATTGAAGCTCTTTTCGCTCGACTCAATCGCGTTCCCAACGAGATGAATCGCGGTCAGGCCATGCTTCCCAACGTTTGTACTCCATTGTCCAATCCCAATGGAACGGCTCCAGGGATGAGGTTTCACAAGGATGGAGTGTTCTATGTTTCCATGCCAGGTGTTCCCTATGAAATGAAGGGAATCATGAGTGGTGAAGTTCTTCCTTGGATTGAATCCACATTTATGGATCAACCTATTACCCATAAAACACTACTCACGCACGGTGTTCCAGAATCGGAATTAGCTCATATGTTAGAGGAGTGGGAGAACGAGTTACCTGAACCGTTGAAGTTGGCCTATTTGCCGTCGCCAGGGTCTGTAAAACTCCGACTCACCGCGCGGACCGGAGATCATCTACAGAACGTTGCCACCATTGAGCGTCAGTTTGAAAAAGCAAAAGAAATTCTAGGTGATGTGGTGTTTGGAGAAGATGCTCAGAATCTTGAAGGAGTAATAGGTGTACTACTTAAGAGAAATCACGCTACCTTTGCAACCGCTGAAAGCTGCACCGGTGGAAGTATCGCGGCAAAAATAACTTCCATTCCAGGTTCCTCTTCCTACTTTTTAGGAAGCATAGTGTCCTATTCCAATGAAGTCAAAGTACATCAACTCGGTGTAAATGAGGCCGAAATATTGGTTCATGGAGCTGTAAGTGAAAACGTTGTTCGTCAAATGGCTAAAGGAGTGCAAAAGAGATTGCATTCGACCTATAGTGTGGCAACAAGCGGAATAGCAGGGCCAGATGGAGGAACACCGGATAAGCCAGTAGGCACGGTTTGGATATGTGTTGCAGGTCCAAATTCAACAAAAGCGGAAAAATTTCAATTTGGTAATAACCGCGCACGAAATGTCAAACGCTCAGTATTAATGGCACTTGACATGCTTAGGAAGATGATTTTAGAGGATGAAAAAAGGTCAATTTGACCTAAAATCTAAAATTCCTAGTGATTCTATCACGAAGGGGCTTGTGAGAATCGATTGAATGTATTTATTTTGCAAGCCAATTTCGAAGTACGCGCTTAAACGAGGAAATACGATGTCACGAGTTTGTGAATTGACGGGTAAAAAAGCCATGGTGGGAAACCACGTTTCGTTCTCTAACAAGAAGAACAAGCGCAAGTTCAATGTGAACTTGACCCGCAAGCGTTTTTATATCCCAGAGGAAGACAAGTGGATTACTTTAAGAGTTTCCACCTCTGCATTGAAGACAATCAATAAGAAAGGCATTTCTGCCGTGCTCAAAGAAGCACGCGATAATGGAATGATTGCCAAGTAAAAAGGATATAGCAAATGGCAAAGAAAGGAAACCGCGTCCAAGTGATCCTTGAGTGCACTGAGCACAAAGAGAGCGGAAAACCGGGTACTTCTCGGTACATCACTACCAAGAACAAAAAGAATACGCCAGATCGTATGGAGTTGAAGAAATACAACCCTATCCTCAAGCGTTACACTGTTCATAAAGAGATTAAGTAAGCACCTAAAGACCGGAAGCAATGGCAAAGAAAGTAGTTGCAACCCTAAAGAAAGAGGGTTCTGCTATGTTTACCAAAGTGGTACGCATGGTGAAGCAAGATAACGGCTCATACGCCTTTGAAGAGCGCATCGTAACTAAAGACGGTACTAAAGATTTCTTTAGTAAGTAATCTAGCGACCTTCGCTCTACAAAAATTTAACCTCGACAGTTTGTCGGGGTTATTTTGTTTTAGGTGGAGCGGCCTTTGGCTCTTGGCCGTGGTGTCGTGCGGTTTAAGGTGTAGTCCTTGGTCGTTGGCTACGGCGGAAACACGTGGTTGATAACAATCGGAGTCTACGGCTACTAGTGTACATAATGGAGGACTGCCAATCTACCATCGGATCACACTTTTCGAAATCATCTAGAACTGTTTCGTTTCAACTTGATCATGAAACCTCTCCACCTATTATTCCAATCTTTCATTCACTCTCAATCCCAAACCTAGGACTGAATAGGCACAAAAAAACCAGAGCTCTCACTCTGGTTTCTCATATCTAGTTATGGCTAGAAATTCTACAATAGATATCCAACCGCGAAATGCAACAAGAAGAAGCCATGCGCAGAATGGATGGCAGGAAGGTGTGCTGCAACCTGATCGTTGTAGGATGAAGACGAAAAATCGTCAAAGCTGTAAATCGCTTGGTTATATTCGAAGTAGTCATCGCTGCCATTCATTAAGTACTCATAGCTATTGACTTCTGAACCGGTAAGTGCCAAGCCAAACTGGATGCCGTATTCAAGAATGTACTTACTTTCGATCACTCGAGTAGCTCCTACATCGAAATAGAATCTCAAACTGCTAGAACTGATGCGTTCTTCACCCTCTGAAGGCATTTCATTAGCACCGTTGTAGTAATCGCTAAAATCATAAGTCCCGGAGTACATAGCATACCCCAAACGGAAACCATAGTATCGTCCAACAGGTGCAATGATGTTGGAATAATAGCGGAAACCTGCATTCAATTCAAGTCCATTTGTCATGTAGTTCTCCCTTTTACTACTTAGGGTAGAATAGGTAGAACCATTGTAGTTGATTTCACCAAATCGCTTCATGGGTGCTCTTTGGAAAGACACTCCACCGGTAGCCATCCACTTTCTAGATATGCAATGATGGATCTGAGCCGTGTGTTTGAAATCCATAAAAGGACTGTGGTCTTCGTCTTGAAATGCCGTGATACCATTAGGTAAGGCAATTCCGTTGGCCCAAAAGTCTAAACTATAGGTCACATAGGTTTTGTGTCCCAAGTATCCTCTCGCCTGAGCATTGGCTGTTTGACTTGCCGTGATCAAGGCTATAATAGGGAGAACTATTCTCGTAATCTTTTTCATGCTTATTTGCCGTTCTGGATTTGGAAGAATGCGTCGTAAATGATCATTGAAGCGTAATCCTTTGACATGGATCCGTCGAATTCTTCGATGTCCACCATCATTACTTCATTGTTGTTCAAGTCAAATACAAACGTGATGAACATCTGATTGTACTGCGGTGTAAAGGCTTCATAAATAGCCCAAGGAGCCGTAAAAGGTAGAACGACAGGGTAAAGTAAGCTACCGAGTAGTACTTGTGCACTCATGTCTTTTTCCTTGATTTCTAATAGTAGAGGCATTACCACGTATGGTGTTCCATATCGCTCAACCAATGCATCCGCTTCGGATTGCATACTGTGATTGACAACTGTTCTACCGTGGCTCAATTGCTCTGACGCCCAAGTTCTCAAAAAGGCAAAATCTCTGTAATCCTGTCCGTCATTTGAACGGAAGTCGATAGGTGAGAGGAAATGAGCCTGGAAACGAGTCTGACGGAATACATACTTCATCAATTCACTTACATGCTTGCGCTGATAGTACGTTTCCTGGATGTCGAGTGGATTGTCTTTTCCTTCGTTTAAGCGGATGTAGGACGGAGCCAATACAATCGCTTCGTTGATGCCTAGAGCGTATTCATGATTGAGGATATTTCGAATTTCACTACTGCTCAATGCAATGTCCGACATGTTGATCGTGATGTAGTCCGATTTGGATTCATCAGATGCATCACGGATGGTTTTGAAATCGGCAATGAGTTGCTCGTCTTCTCTAAACTGATGAAGTACTGAAGAAACCCAAGATTGGTTACCCATACCTTCGAGTTCTCTCTTGTAGCGGATTTTATCCAACTTAGATAGTGCTTCAAACTCTTCATCTGTGAGCGTATCTTTCACTGGTGTCGTATCCATTGCTGCAATGAAGTCGTCATGGTCTTTTTCAAAATAAACCACTAGTGTTTTCAACGACTCTTTGTAGTTCATCTCGATGAAACTATTGTCCGAGAATTGCTTGAAGAGTGCATAGTTGTACGATACAGCCAAAGCGGTAGCCTCCAACTTAGAAATTTCTTCAAAGAAGTAATTCACGCCGTAGCTCTGTCCTTCAACGTCTTCTAGATCTGGAGCAACTTCGTCGTATTCACCGGCTACTTTGTAGGCAGCAATCGCGTGAATCGCGTAACCGATAACGGCTTCGATTTCTGGTGAAACTACAGAATCTCTGTGCGTCATTACATAAGCGTTGTAAATCGCGCGACTGTAGTCTCTTTCGATGAGATCAGAACGGAGAACGTCCTTTCTAGCAATGTCTTGAACCGCGTGGAATCTCTCTACGCCTAGTGGAGATTCGGTTACGGTTTTATCGAATTCAGCATTCAGCAAAGCATCGATGTAGGCTTCTCTTCTGGCCTTGATGTTCGGGTGGGTGCTTTCAGAATCATCGTAATCATCTACAGCAGTGATTTCGTTGATCTCATTGGCAATGTGTGTAGGTGGGAGACTCACACCTTCTGGCAAAAGACGATGAGGATTGAATTCAATTTCATCAAATGGAAGGTAGGAGTAGAGAAGGATGTCGAAGATTTCGATGGCATTCTCTGGGTTATAAGCACCACTACTAATCAAGAGTTCCGTGGCAAATTCATCAGCGCTTTCCTCCAACTTCTTAGAGTAGGAATACTCGCTTAGGATGCTCTTCTTGGAACCGAAAGTAGTGCGAACGGATTGCTCGAAATTGTAGTCGAATTCGCGATCTACGTCGTTGTTCGCAAAGTGACCAATCTCATGAGCCAAGATGAATGCGAGCTGGGTTTCGTTTTGAACCTGTGCGAGCAAGCCCGTGCTTACGAATAGGTGCCCGTCTGCCGTCATAAAGGCATTGGGTACATCCATTTTAATGGTGTACACAATAATGGATTCACGAAGCTCACGGTCGCTAGCGATTAACTTGTCAACGATGTCGTTGAGGTAGTTGGTCATATCATCCCCATATAGAACGTCTCCACTTAAGAGGAGTTCATTGAGGAAAAATTCGTTGTAGCGATCGAAGTCTACTTTGGCGTCTTCTTTTTTAGAGGCGAACCAACCGGCATCTTCGTGACGTTCTAACTGGCGTAAACGATGACGATAGGTCAAATCATCTGGAATATCACCTTGAGATTCAGTGTACGTCTGACCAAAAGTAAACGTACTAGAAAAGAGTGTGCATAGGATGACCAGCATCCATGCGGGAGTGTATCTCTTTGTCATAGAGGGTAATTGAGTGAGTTGAGTGTGTGCTTGCGCAGAATTTGAGAGCGTTAAATCAGTGGATCGAGTAGTCTTTCTCAATCGGATTCCAATAATACAACGAGAATTAAAAAGTTGCAAATGCAATAAGAGGGTCGTTCAAAGCAAAAAAAAGAGGCACTCGATGAGCGCCTCATTATTTATGGAAGGAAGGCCAATGACATGTGTACCATGATATACATGGACTTCAGATGGGATCCTACGAGTGTATTTTCCGAATTCTCGATGAGTTGATCTGGAGAATTGATATCTGAGATTCCCTGATTTTCAGGGTCGTGATTGAACACTTCCTTGTAGCCATAGCTATTCAAAGGGATTGAAAACTGTAACCCTAAATCAAAGCGGAATCGGTCGGCAAAAATGCGAGTTCTACCAGATTCAAAAATGATTCGGCTGGCATTACCTGCAATTGTAGCCGCGTCGTTCTCGGATATGCTCACCATTTGACCGTTTATCATTTCATAGGTGTAATTGGTGTAGTCAAAGTCCATACTCACATTCGACATGGCAAAAGCAAAACCCCAATAGCGACCTTGTGGAGCGTAAATAGTAGTGTACTTTCTGAAGCCGATGGCAAACTCCAGTGCGGAATAAGGCGTGTTGTAATCGTTCTCAGGAGTGTAATAACGGTATTCGCCATTTAGTTCATCATACGTGTTGAAATAACTAAACGGCTTCATGGAAGAAACGGTGTATCCAACCTTAGCCAATAAAGTAAACTTACGACTTACTACTCTTTCATAACCCACCTGATGGTTGAGTTGAAACTTGGTGTAATCCACCCCATCTTTGTTGCCCACGTTGTAGAGCCCCAAGTAGTTGTTCCATACATTGGCCTGGTAAAAAAGGATATCTTTCTTACCTAAATAACCGTAGGCTTGTGCATCTGCGGAGTGGCTTGAAAGAAAGCCAAAAACAACTCCAAATATCAGTGCGAACTTTTTCATTGTGCTATCAGTTTTGGAGTTGCATAAGCATTTCGTAGACGACCATCTGACTGGCGGCGGTAGACATTGGACCTCTGTAATCATGTACCATTCGTCCCACCTTTTCGCCGGTTTTCATATCGTACACATCCATAAAGGTGTTATCGGTGTCTTGAAAGACAAACACAGCACCCACCAAGAACGGCCAGAAAGGAGGGAATACATACATCAATACGGCTCCACCAGAAGTTGGCCACTTTGCATTTTTTACGCTAATGGTAGGAATTGCGAGGTACTTCATTCCCGTGCGATCTGCAACAGCAGCGAGTTCACGCTGATATGAGTTGACCATCTGAGCAGCACCTCGGTGACGATCCTCCGTTACAAAGAGTGCACAAGTGATGTAATCGTTGTAAATGTCAATTGTGGATTCGTCGAATACTTGAGAAGATACGAATCGAATATGGTCACTTCCGTATTCATAAACCAATTCTTGGGAAATGTGCGCGATCTTTTCTCGCAACTCCAAAGCATCACGGAAGTTGATTCGGTAGAAATTAGCAAAGTTCTTGTCGTAGGAATAGGTCCATGGCTCAAAGAAAATCACCGAATCTAAATCGAAATATACTTGTCCGGTTTGATCAAAGGACTCTTCCCAAACCATTTCGCGGTATTCTACTTCGTCCAAACCTTCGCGGCTTGTGCTGTCGTTTTCGTATTCTTCTTTTACTCGATCTAGAAGTTCTTCAAGTTGGTTCTTATTTGGAGATTTGAACATGAGCGGTGAAAGCCAATCAGAATCAATCCCCTGTAGTTTTCTTTGGTAGTAGATCTTATCAATCTTACTCAAGGCCTGGAACTCCTCCTCAGAAAGGGTGTCTTGTACAGGCTCCAAATCTTTGGGGTCGGCGGTGTAGGATGACAAATGAAGGGAGTAGAGACGTACAAAGTCGCGGGCAGAAGCCTCGTAAATTCGATTCACAAAGTCATTGTCCGGGAAATCGGCATGAAGCTGCGTGTTGTACGCAACCGCTATGGCCGCAATGTTCGATCCTGAAGTGTTCTCGCAAAAGTGGTAAACACGGTGAATTTCACCTTCGGTCTCATCTGCTTCTGGGTTGATGTCACCATAGAAATCGTGGGCTTTGATGTTGGTCAGTCCGTGAAGAGCCATTCCTGTTGAAATTCGCATTTCATCGGTGAGCTCAGGATAGAGTTTGGCACATACATAGGCGTTGTAGATAGCTCTTGGATAGGCGAAGTCGTGCAAATTCACGCGTATCACTTCTTGGCGAGCCAATTTGTTTACCGATGCAAAGCGTTCATCGCCCGATGGGTTAGCAGAACGCTTTTTCATTTCATCATCTACCACATCAATGATCTCTTCGATGTATTGGTCTCTTCGGTATTGAATATTGGGATGCGTACGATCAGTGTCATCTTCATCGTCTTTCGCCACAATTGGATTCACTCCTTCCACATTCAAATCTTGCGAAAGTTGAACAGAGTCCGGTAGAATCCAATCGAAGGAGAATTCGTATTCGTCAATCGGCAGATAGGAGAAGAGGAGTACATCAAACATTTCAATCGCGTTCTCCGGATTGTAGATGTCGGAATTTGAAAGGATTTGAGCGGCGTATAAATCAGACTGAGCCTCTCGCTCCCTCGAGAACATATTGCTCAAGTTTTCTACGCGTTCTTTGTCGCGCTCTGAATACTTACGTTCCTGTCTAAGGTCCCAACCGTTGCGAAGTTTGCGCTCAAAGTCGTGGTATACAAAGTGACCAATTTCATGGGCAAGGGTGAATGCCAACTCCGTTTCATTCTGAACCTGAGCCACAAGGCCCAAGGTCACAAACATTCGTCCGTTGGGCGTCATAAATGCATTGGGAACCCTTGAGCGAAGTGTATAGACCGTGATTGAATCGCGAAGAGGTGAATCTTCTCCTATCAATTCATCCACAATGTCATTGAGGTAAGTTGTGATTTCATCTCCAAAGATGACTACACCGTCTGTAACATATTCACTAAACATGAACTCATTTGCGTAGAGCAATTCGTGTTTAAGCTTGTTAAACTTACCAGGTGTAGAGCTTCGGTCACGACTAAGTTGCTTCATGTACTCAACTCGGTCTTCGTAGCGGAAGAGCGGTGGAATATTTCCACTGGCCTGAAGGGTGGTTTGGCCAAATGAGAGTAGCGATGAAGCAAACAAAATGACAGTTAGAACTGATTTCATTTGAATCACGATTGAATAGTTAATCTAGAATAGCTGTTAAGAGAGCAATCCGAGCGCAAGTATACCGCGAATTGTGTTCAATTGAAAGTAGTTTTGTTGGAAGCCAAACACAAGGGCAAAAAAAATCCCGCTACACGAATGCAGCGGGATATGTATGAATGATGAATTTTAGAATTGAATGCCTACGCTTGCGGAGAAGTAGAAGCCGGTTCCCGCGTCTACTTCTGGCATGTCCAAGCTAGAGTCTACATAAGAAGGGCGCCAGCCCATTTCATACTTGTGGAAGACTCCCCAACCAGCGGTATTAAAGAGGTAGGTGCCGCGGTATCCAATTCTACCTCCCAATGGCATAAACTTCAAATCCGTTTCTTTTACTTCGTCTACCTCCACATAACCGGTACCTGTATTTTCAAATAGTGTTCCTGTTCCGTGTTGTTGCGGACTTAGAAGGAGGTCGGCGTAGAACACTCTGCTTCTGCTCAAATTCTTTCCACTAAAGTGTTCGGAAGGCAGAACTTTTAGGATTCTATCCATTCTGTAGGCGTATCCCAAACTCAAACTTCCAATGTCGAATTTGTTCCAAACCACTACCTGTTCCGCATCATTAGTTACGCGAGAGGTATGCCCGAGAAGTGAACCTCCGGCTTGTTGCCATCCCACGCGAACATAATGACGGTGACGAGCAGTGGCCATGGTCTGAGCATGACGTTCGTATCGAACTCTAAAAGGAGTATAGTATTTCCAAACTACTGGTTTTAAGTATCGCTTTTGACGATCGGAGAAAACAATGCTTGCTCCTACGTTTACCTCCCATGAGTCGAAGGTGTACTCTGGGTAGTCTACATCGGAGTTGGTCGGAATGGCGTCGCCTTGATTCGTGATGCCCGAGAGTCCGAGATCCAATTGAAAGCGGTCGTTGATTTGACTGGAAGCTTCTATCATCCCAGATATACCGCCTGAGTTGATTCCGTTGAGTCCTGAGAGACCAATTCCCGCGCGAATTTCAACGATGCGATCTACAAAGGGCGACGTACTAGAAGGCAGCGTGTCTTGCGTGTATTCAATGATGGTGACAACATCCCCCTCAGACTCAGGGTCGATGGTAACTTCGCGGTTAGTGCCTCGTTCTGAAGGGACAGGGATGGTCGTCTTTTGGGCGGCCATCACGCTTGGAATGGCGAGGATAAAAAGTGCTGTTGAATAGCGTTTCATTGTAGGTCTTGTGTTGTGTTGATGACGCCCGCAAATCAAATTAAATGCCAAATTCAGAAATCTTCGTCTCGCCACGTTGATTTTCGGATATTTGCAGCTCTCAATTTAGAACCTATGGGATTATTAGGTAAACTTTTCGGACGTAGTCCGGAGAAGGACCAGCGACTTGATGAAGGTCTAGAGAAGACCAAAGAAAATGTTTTTGGAAAGTTAGCTCGTGCAGTTGCCGGTAAAAGTACGGTAGATGCTGATGTGCTTGACAACTTGGAGGAAGTATTGATTACATCCGACGTAGGGGTTGAGACAACCGTGAAAATCATCGAGAGAATTGAAGAGCGTGTTTCCCGCGACAAGTACATGGGAACCTCGGAACTTCAAGTGATTCTTCGAGAAGAAATAGCCTCACTCCTGGCAGAGAATCGCGCAGGCGATGGTGCTACTTTCGATTTACCCGACAAGAAGCCTTATGTGATTATGGTGGTTGGGGTGAATGGAGTAGGAAAAACTACCACTATTGGCAAGCTAGCGAGCCAATTTAAATCTGCCGGAAAGAAAGTGGTTCTCGGAGCGGCAGATACATTCCGCGCAGCCGCTGTAGATCAGTTAGTCGTGTGGAGTGAGCGTGCGGGTGTACCCATTGTGAAACAGGGGATGGGGTCCGATCCAGCTTCTGTAGCCTACGATACACTTCAGTCGGCGGTTAGTCAAGATGCAGACGTAGTCCTCATTGATACTGCGGGACGTTTGCACAACAAGGTCAACCTAATGACGGAGTTAGGGAAGATCAAACGCGTCATGCAGAAAGTGATTCCCGATGCACCACACGAAGTACTCCTAGTACTCGATGCATCAACTGGGCAAAACGCATTGAACCAAGCGGTGGAGTTTAGTAAGGTGACGGAAGTTTCGGCTTTGGCACTTACCAAACTCGATGGAACCGCTAAGGGAGGTGTGGTGATTGGTATTTCCGATCAGCTGCAAATTCCCGTGAAATATATTGGTGTTGGTGAGAAGATTGAAGATTTACAGGTATTCGACAGGAAGACCTTTGTAGATCGATTCTTTAGCTAAGCCAGACCTAATCAGACAGAAAAGCAAGCATGCGCACCAAGAGTTACAAGAAGAACGTCATCAACGTAGTTACACTCGGATGTAGTAAGAATATTTACGATTCCGAAGTGTTGATGGGACAGTTGAAGGCCAATGGAAAGGACGTGCGTCACGAAGCCGAAGAGGGAAACATCATTGTGATCAACACCTGCGGTTTCATTGACAATGCGAAGGAAGAGAGCGTAGAAACCATTTTGGATTTCGTTCAGAAGAAGGAAGACGGCGTTGTAGACAAAGTATTCGTTACCGGATGTTTGTCGGAGCGCTACAAACCAGATTTAGAGAAGGAAATTCCCAATGTAGATCAGTATTTCGGTACGCGAGATCTTCCCAAACTGCTCAAAGCTCTAGGCGCCGATTACAAGCACCAGCTGGTAGGTGAGCGTTTGACCACAACTCCGCAGCACTTCGCGTACATGAAGATTGCCGAAGGTTGCGATCGTCCGTGTAGCTTCTGTGCCATTCCGCTAATGCGTGGTGGGCATAAGTCAACGCCTATTGAAGATCTGGTCACACAGGCTGAAAAGCTGGCGGCTAAGGGAGTGAAAGAGTTGATTCTCATCGCTCAAGATCTGACGTATTACGGTCTAGACCTGTATAAAGAACGCCGTTTGGCCGACCTTCTCAAAGCATTGGCCAAGGTGGAGGGAATCGAGTGGATTCGTTTGCATTATCTCTTCCCAACGGGCTTTCCTGAAGATGTGCTCGATGTGATTCGCGAAGAGCCGAAGATCTGTAACTACGTGGACATTCCACTCCAGCACATCGCCGATCCTGTTCTGAAGAGCATGCGCCGAGGAACGACAATGGAAAAGACCAATCGCCTTCTCGATATGATGCGCGAAAAGGTTCCAGGAATTGCCATACGAACCACCTTGATTACGGGGTACCCAGGAGAAACGGAGGAAGATTTCCAAACCATGTTGCAATGGGTACAAGATCAGCGGTTTGAGCGTCTGGGCGTGTTTACGTACTCACATGAGGAGAATACACATGCCTATAAGCTCGAGGATGATGTTCCGGATGAAGTAAAGCGCGAAAGAGCCGATGCCATCATGGCGGTTCAGCAAGAGATATCTTGGGATAAAAACCAAGAGTTGGTGGGGAAGACCTATCGCGTATTGGTTGATAGAGTGGAAGGTGAGCACTTTGTAGCGCGCACTGAATTCGATTCACCAGATGTGGATAACGAAGTACTAATTCCTGCCGAGAGTACTTACGTTCGCGTTGGCGACTTTGTAAATGTGAAAATTCTGGAAGCGACAGATTACGATTTGCTCGCTGAAGTGGTTTCTTAAGATTCCACACGATATAAACACAAAAGCCCGATTCGACGAATCGGGCTTTTGTGTTTATAATTCTCCACTCATCATTCCGAGTTTCATGATGGCTGTGAGACCTTCACAATCTAAGGTTTTCAAGTGTTTTAGTATTTTATTTCTCCCCTCTTCAGTATCAACCATATCATCTACGATATCTGCTTGTCCTTTTTGTTCCATGCACTTGGCAATCATATCTTCGTTTGTATCGCTGAAGTATTCCGTCATGATTTCGACTTGATTCAAGATTTCTATCATTTCATCTTCAGTAAGACTAGAGAGGTACCCCTCCATTCCTTTTTCTGTTGATAACCCAGGATTTGCTTCCATGTATGCAACCCATCCATTTAGTAGTGGAAGGAATTCATCCATACTGTTTCCTATACATTCACAAGCGTTTTCTATCTCTTCTTGATAAGTACTAGCTTGAGCGAGGCTGTGGATACTCAACGTGGAGAAGAGGACGAGAAATAGGGCAGAGAGTCTTTTCATTGAAATGTTTTTTGATTTTCAAGTTTACAATAATCTCTGCTTTTCTAGAGTCTGAAGTCTATTATTTCAGATGTTGATGTATCGCGTAGGGTTGCATAAGTTGTGAGTTGTAGCACCTTTTGAACGATGAGGTGATGGAGCGATATGAATTTTTACACACGGAAAATTTTGTATTTCTCAAAAATTCGAGCATACATTTGCAACTCAATGAAAAACAACGCAACATACACTTCATTACAAGCTGCCATGATCATGGCGGAAGTGGCTGTTATGCGTTCATTGCGACGATTCGAGCGACGCCTCCGCGCGTAATACGTCCTTTTTGTCTGGTTCCGTACCAGACGTGCCCCCAGTTTTCCTATTGATTTTTTAAGTATTCGTTCCTCGGTAGTTTCTGTACTACTTCGGGATAATTTCATTTCTATTACATGTCGATACAAGTGATGGTCGCATCCAACGAGCACATTCCATTCGCAGAAACCATCTGCGAAATGATGGAAAGCTCTGCAAAAGTGCGAGGTACCGGAATAGCAAAGCGCGATCCTGCTTACATCCGAAGAAAGATGGAAGAGGGTAAGGGTGTAATTGCCCTTGACGGTGAGGCCGTTGTAGGTTTTTGTTACATCGAGAGCTGGGATGAACAGAAGTATGTGGCAAACTCCGGACTTATTGTTCACCCAGATTACCGCGGAACGGGACTAGCCCGACAAATTAAGCTACAAACGTTCAACTTGTCTAAGAAGATGTTTCCCAATGCCAAGCTTTTTGGAATTACTACGAGTTTGCCCGTGATGAAGATCAATTCGGAGTTGGGATATAAGCCCGTGACGTTCTCTGAACTGACCAAAGACGAGGTTTTCTGGAAGGGCTGCAACAGTTGTGTGAACGTAGATATCCTGACAAGAACGAATAGAAGCATGTGTTTGTGTACGGCTATGGTCTGCGACTTAAGTCAGACGAAACCCACCGAAGTGGACAAGCCGAAAGCATGGAATCGATTCACTGATTTTGTCAAGTCGAGAAGAGCTGCAAAATCTGGAATCCTCAAAAATTACAACGATGACAAAAAATAAAGTCCTACTCGCCTTTAGTGGGGGTCTCGATACTACTTTCTGTGTGAAGTACCTCATGCACGAGCTGAACATGGAGGTTCACTCGGCCATTGTAAACACGGGTGGTTTTTCACCGCTTGAACTCAAGAGCATAGAGCAAAAGGCTCACGATCTAGGCGTAACAAGTCACGTTGCGCTAGAGCAAACGGAGGATTTTTATGAGGATATTATCCGTTACTTGATTTACGGAAATATCTTGAAGAACGGTACGTATCCACTTTCGGTAAGTGCGGAAAGAGTCCACCAAGCTACTGCTTTGGCCAAGTATGCATTAGAGATTGGAGTCGATGCCATTGCACATGGAAGTACAGGAGCAGGAAATGATCAAGTTCGCTTCGATCTCGCTTTCCAATTGATTGCTCCACAGTTGAAGATCATCACACCAATCCGCGATTTGAAGATTTCGCGCCAAGATGAAATCGATTACCTCAAAAAGTTCAATGTGGATCTTCCTTGGGAAAAGGCAAAGTATTCCATTAACAAGGGAATTTGGGGAACGAGTGTTGGCGGAGTGGAAACACTGACGTCGAACCAAGCCCTTCCTGAGTCCGCTTATCCCAGTCAGTTGAAATCGGAAACGCCATCTCAACTGTCTATCACCTTTACCAAGGGAGAGGTGTCGGGAGTGAATGGTGAAGATCTATCTCCAGTAGAAGCGATTCTTAAAATTGAAGAGATTGCCTCGGCGTATGCCATAGGCAGAGACATTCATGTGGGAGATACCATTATCGGAATTAAGGGAAGAGTGGGGTTTGAAGCGGCGGCCTCCATCACTCTAATCAAGGCCCATCAGGCTCTGGAAAAGCACACCCTCTCCAAGTGGCAAATGCATTGGAAGGAGCAACTTTCAAATTGGTATGGCATGTTTCTACACGAGTCGATGTTCTTTGAACCCGTGATGAGAAACATCGAAACGTTCTTAAAAGACACCCAGAAGAATGTAACCGGAACGGTCTTTCTCCAATTGCATCCCTATCGTTTTGTGATTGAAGGGATTGAGTCGAAGTATGACTTGATGAATTCCGAATGGGGACAGTATGGTGAAATGAATGCGGGATGGAGTGGAGAAGACGTAAAAGGCTTCACGAAGATATTGGCGAATCCGATGCTGTTGCATCAAAAAGTGAATACGAGCGATGATTAGTGTTGGTATAGTTGGAGCAACGGGATATGTGGCAGGCGAGCTGATTCGGATCGCACTCCATCATCCAGAAATGAAAATTGATTTTCTGTACAGCCACTCGCAACCGGGAAAATCCGTTGGAGAAGCACACGGAGATTTGTTCTACAGTGATTTGAAGTTCACATCTGAACTCAATCCCAATGTAGACGTGCTTTTCTTGTGCTTGGGACATGGAAAATCAAAGGCTTTTTTAGAGCAGTACCCCATCTCACAATCCACCGTGATTATCGATTTGTCAAACGATTTCAGGTTGAATGCAGATGCTCAGTTTCAAGGCAGGAGATTTACTTATGGTTTAGTGGATGCGAGGGCAGATGAAATCGTGTCTTCCAAGAGCATAGCCAATCCGGGCTGCTTTGCCACGGCTATTCAGTTGGCGCTGTTACCCATTGCTGCGGCTGGTTTGTTGATGGATGATGTACATGTTCATGCGCTAACAGGATCTACTGGTGCGGGAGCGGGGCTTTCTAGCACCTCTCATTTTAGCAACAGAGCGAACAATGTAAGTCTATACAAATCCTTCCAACACCAACACTTGGGGGAGATTGGCGAGACTTTAAAGTCGTACCAAACCGATTGGAATCACCGTGTGAACTTCTTGCCTATGCGCGGGAATTTCACCCGAGGGATTTTTGCTTCGGCCTATATGAATACGGAAGAGGATGCCGCCACTTGGTTGGAACGGTACACGGAATTCTATAGCCATAGTCCATTCACAAAAGTGACAACGGAGCCAGTTCACCTCAAGAAAGTGGTGAACTCCAATTATGCCCTTCTTCAAGTAGAAGTGGTAGATGGAAAGCTCCTGATCACCTCAGTAATTGACAACCTTCTCAAGGGAGCAGCAGGACAAGCTGTTGAGAACATGAATCTCATTTTTGGGCTCGATCAAAGCGCGGGCCTCACCTACAAAACCAATGTATTCTGATGAATTTATTTGATGTCTATCCACGGTTTGATATCCGTCTTGCCAAGGGCTCTGGTATCTATCTCTACGATGAAAACGGTCAGCGTTATCTGGATTTGTACGGTGGTCATGGAGTTATTTCCATTGGTCATTCGCACCCATCGTATGTGAAAGCCTTGAAGTCGCAGATGGATCAATTGATCTTTTATTCCAACTCGGTTCATCTCCCTATTCAAGAGGCGTTGGCACACAAACTTGGCGAATTGAGTGGCTATCAGCAGCACAGTGTTTTCTACTGTAACAGCGGAGCTGAAGCGAATGAGAATGCATTAAAAGTAGCCTCTTTTCACAATGGGAAAGAGAGGTTTATCGCCTTTAAAGGAAGTTTCCACGGACGAACTTCTGCCGCGTTAGCAGTAACTGACAATCCGAATTTGTCGGCTCCACTAAACGCCGCTCACTTCCCGGTCACCTTTTTGGAATTGAACGATTCCGATGCGCTGAAAACAGAATTGGAAAAAGGAGATGTATGCGGAGTTATTGTTGAAGGAATTCAAGGTGTAGGTGGACTTGACATGCCTACCGATGCCTTTCTCGTTCAACTTCGCGCATGGTGTACAGAGTACGACGCAGTACTGATTCTAGATGAGATTCAAAGCGGTTGTGGTAGGACAGGGAAATTCTTCGCTCATCAGAGTGCGGGTATTCAAGCTGATGTGGTTACCATGGCTAAGGGATTGGGCAACGGTTTCCCGATTGGAGCGGTGCTCATCAGTGAGACTATTGCACCGAAATATGGAATGTTAGGGACCACCTTTGGAGGAAATCCATTGGCTTGTGCCGCGGCTTTGTCGGTTTTAGAAACGCTGGAAAGTGAACAACTGATGGCCAATGCTTCCGCTTTGGAGATGACATTCCGTGCGGAGTTTGTAGATGTTGATCACGTTCGTATCAAGGGGAAGGGATTGATGCTGGGTGTTGAACTTCCTTCTGGAATCAAAGAGATTCGAGGGAAGTTATTGTCGGAGCACTTTATGTTTACGGGAAATTCTGCCAACCCCAACTTGTTGCGTATCCTGCCTCCGCTATCCATTGATAGAGCTGCTGTCATTGAATTTTGTACGGCCTTAAAATCTTTGATTTAGGATGGACTCGATCGCGAATTTTCTATCCGTAAAGGATGTAGAGGATGTGGGAGATTGGATCAGCCTTGCTCAAAAGTTCAAGGTCAATCCTTATGCACATCAGCACTTAGGTGCCAATAAAACACTGGGTATCATCTTCTTCAATCCGAGTTTGAGAACCCGCTTGAGTACACAAAAGGCGGCGAGCAACTTGGGGATGAATGTGATGGTGATGAACTTTAACGGTGAAGGATGGCAGTTGGAAATGGAAGATGGAGCAGTGATGAATGGTTCCTCTCAAGAGCACATTTCTGAAGCTGCTTCGGTGATTTCGCAGTATTGCGACATCATTGCCGTACGCACTTTTGCCACGCTCACCGACAGAGAAGAAGACTATGCCGAGAAGTTCCTTTCGTCTTTCGTGAAATACGCCCGCGTTCCGGTGGTGAGTTTGGAAAGCGCCACCCTACATCCCTTGCAGTCGCTAGCTGACATGCTCACGTTAAAAGAACAGAACACCAAATCGAATCCAAAGGTGGTTCTTTCGTGGGCTCCGCATCCTAAGGCTTTGCCACAGGCTGTTGCCAATTCATTTGCGCAATGGACGCTTGCCGCAGGGTATGATCTCACCATCGCACATCCTCCCGGTTACGAGCTCCACCCTGACTTTACGCGGGGAGCTAGAATGACTCATAATCAGGAAGAGGCATTGCAAGGTGCTGATTTTGTGTACGTAAAGAACTGGAGTGCGTATGAGAACTATGGTCAGGTTTCAAGGGAATACGACCATTGGACTTTGGATGGAGCAAAAATGCAACTCACTCACAATGCGAAGTTCATGCATTGTCTTCCCATCCGTAGAAATGTGATTGCTACCGATGAGGTCATTGATGCACCCACCTCACTCATTCTGGAACAGGCGAACAACCGAACCTTTGCTGCCCAAGCGGTTCTCTATAAACTGTTGAGCCATGAAAGATAAATTGATTGTCGGCAAGATTGGAGGAAACGTAATTGACAATCCGGATTTGCTCAACACCGTACTCGATTATTTTGCGAATCTTCCCCATCAGAAAGTCCTTGTGCACGGTGGGGGAATACTAGCTACGCAACTGGCTGAAGTTCTGAATATTCCACAGCAAATGCACGAAGGGAGAAGGATAACGAGTGCCAAAACCCTCGAAGTAGCACAGATGGTGTATGCTGGAAAAATCAACACCGATCTTGTCGCTAAACTCCATTCCAGAGGACTAGTGGTTCAAGGCGTAAATGGAGCTGATGGGGCGTACATTCAATCGGAGAAACGTTCGGTGAAGCCTATCGACTTTGGCTTTGTGGGCGACATAGTAAAGGTGGATGGTGAGCGATTGGCTCGTACCCTTTCCAGCGGTATTGTTCCAGTGTTTTCAGCCATAACCGCAGATTTAGAAGGGCAGCTCTATAACACCAATGGAGATACCCAAGCTAGTGAAATCGCAATGGCTTTGTCGGATTTTTATGAGGTAGAACTGAGATACTGCTTTGACAAGCCCGGTGTTTTAAGGGACGTTCTAGATCCGTCTTCGGTTCTGAAGACTTTGTCGATTACGGAATACACAGAGCTAAAGGACAAAGGCGCTATTTACCAAGGGATGATTCCCAAATTAGACACCGGATTTAGAGCGCTAAACAACGGGGTTCAAACCGTGATTTTAGGAGGGACAGAGGTGTTTAATCCTATCCAGACTATTCATACAGAACTTGTACTATGATGGCTCACTCAGCACTTGAAATGCTCGAAAATCTAATTCGAATTCCCTCTTTTTCTGGGGAGGAAGATAGAACTGCGGATTATCTCGCTTCTCAATTTGAAGTAAGAGGCATTCCGTATGAACGCTCCATTAACAATGTTTGGGCCTTCAACAAACACTTCGACGCGGCGAAGCCCTCCATCTTGCTCAACTCTCATCACGATACGGTAAAACCGAATTCGGGATATACCCGCGATCCTTTTACTCCAGAAGTGGAGAACGGCAAATTATACGGGTTGGGAAGCAATGACGCGGGTGGGGCGTTGATCGCAATGTTTCATGCTTTCGTTCACTTTTACGAACGAGAGGGAATGTCGCACAACCTCATTTATTTGGCCGTAGGAGAGGAAGAAACATCTAGTTTAAACGGTGCCATTCACGCGCTTGAGAAAATGCCACCCATCAGTTTTGGCTTGGTGGGAGAGCCCACTGAAATGAACTTAGCCATCGCAGAAAAAGGTCTCATTGTTATAGATGCCGAAGCAATGGGAGTTCCGGGGCACGCCGCGCATACCAACACGGTTAATCCCATTTACAAGATTGCGAAAGATATCGCATGGGTAGAGCAATTCACTTTCGAAAAAGCCTCTGAAGTTACCGGACCTGTGAGGATGTCGGTTACTCAAGTTCAAGCTGGGAAGCAGAGCAACTTGGTACCGGCCAAAGCCTCTTTTGTGATGGATGTTCGAGTGCCCGATGTATACGAATTAGAAGAGGTGTTTGCCATTATTGACGCACACACGGAGAGTGTGCTTACAGCACGTTCGTTTAGAATGCGACCTTCGTCTATTCCAGCGGATCATCCCATTGTATTGGGAGGAATTGCACTGGGGAGAAAGACGTATGGTTCACCTACCTTGTCTGATCAGGCACACATGCGTTTCCCAACTTTGAAAATAGGTCCAGGCAAATCAGAGCGTTCACATACTGCTGATGAGTTCATTTATGTAGATGAATTAGAGAAGGGGATTGAGATCTATATCGATTTATTAAAGACAGTGCTATGAAGTTGTGGGATAAAGGGTTTTCGGTAGATCAAGCCATTGAAAAGTTCACGGTTGGCAACGACAGAGAGCTAGATATGAAGCTTGCGGAATACGATGTACTAGGCAATATGGCCCATGCGAGGATGCTACATTCCATCGGGATTTTGAGCACGGATGAAGTGCGTGATTTGCTTGGAGAATTGCAGAATATTCTGGGGGAAATCGAGAATGGAGAATTCGAAATTGAAGCCGAATTTGAAGATGTACACAGTAAGATTGAACACCTCCTTACCGAACGGGTAGGTGATGCCGGCAAGAAGATTCACACCGCTAGATCGAGAAACGATCAAGTACTGGTGGACCTTCACCTTTTTGCCAAGGCAGAGATCATTCATATCAAAGATCATGTGGATTCCTTGTTTGAACTGCTTCAATCTTTGAGCGAAAAGCACAAGGATGTTCTACTCCCCGGCTACACCCACCTCCAAGTGGCCATGCCTTCGAGTTTTGGACTTTGGTTTGGGGCCTATGCAGAATCCTTGGTGGATGACATGCATTTCTTGAAGGCTGCATATCAAGTCAGTAATCAAAACCCCTTGGGATCGGCGGCGGGCTATGGATCTTCGTTTCCCATCAACCGCACCATGACGACCGATGAATTGGGGTTTGAAACCATGCGATTCAATTCGGTTGCGGCTCAAATGAGTCGGGGTAAACTTGAGAAAAGCGTCAGTTTTGCACTCGCTTCCCTAGCATCAACACTGGGTAAATTGGCGGATGATGTTTGTCTCTACATGAGTCAGAATTTCGATTTTATTGGCTTTCCAAAGGAATTGACCACAGGGTCGAGCATCATGCCACACAAGCAGAATCCTGATGTGTTTGAATTGGTGAGGGCCACGGCCAATGAAATTCAAGCCTTGCCGCAGCGCTTAACCCTTCTCACCACGAACATGACTAGCGGCTATCACCGAGATTATCAGTTGCTCAAGGAGCCCTTCATGAAAGGCATTGAGCAGTGTAGGGAGATCTTGATGATCACGCATTTCATGTTGGAGAATATCATTGTGAAAGAATCTGTGGTACATGACAGCACATACAACTACCTCTTCTCTGTAGATGCGTTGAACAAGCGAGTGCTTGCTGGAGCAACCTTCCGCGAAGCATACAAAGAACTGGGCATGGAAATTCAAAGTGGCAATTTTGAACCTGACCGAGCGGTAAAGCACACCCACGAAGGTAGTATTGGAAACCTCTGCACTACAGAGATAGCCGCCAAATACCACCGCGTTTGGGACAATGTCGATGCTTAATCGGCTAGGATGGTAAGGAAATCACGGGTGAGTCCGCAATGGGAATTGCCAGTGGTGTCTGTCAATATTTTTATGATACGCTCATCGTCTAAGGTGTCAATGCCCGGGTAGTTTTCTATCAAGCTTTCCGCGCAAAAATCGAACACTTCTTCATCGTCGAATACCTCTGTGAGGTGCCCGATGGACGCCTCGTACCTGGCAAAATCTACTGGCGGAAGGATTTTTCGCAGTGAATCTGAATACTCGTCAATATCCAGATCCGTATCCAAATGCGTGGCATAGAAGTGAATCGCTCCCGCTGCATGTACATCAATGGGGCCAATCCCCTCCTGAATACAATTACAAAATTCCGCAGATATCGGCTGACTCGGATACAATTCGTTGATATCCGGAGAAGAACGAAAAATTCCACACGAGGTAAGAAGCAAAAGAGGAATGAACTTTTTCATGAGGTTGGGATTTTGGTGGAAGATAGGGGATTTGGGGATTAATGGGTTTCAGATGTTTAAGGGGTTTGAGGTGTTGGATGTTGGGTGACGGGTGATGGATGTTGGTGCACCCTCTACCGCGCGAATCCTTTCGCGTGGGCATTTGAGGTGTTGGTATGGGATGGGTGTTTAAGGGGTTTATGGTGTTTAAGGTGTTTAAGGGGTTGGATGTTGGGTGACGGGTGACGGATGGCCCTTCTACCGCGCGAATCCTTTCGCGTGGGGATTTGAGGTGTTGGTCAACCTTGATGCCTTATCCTCCTACACTTATTAGGAATCTAACAAAACTGGCTGTTACTTCACAATCTAATTCTTTAGCGTAGAGGTTGAATTCACGCACAAACGGGGGAGATTCCATGTTCTTGGTAAGATCCCAGATCTCGTCCTCGGTGAGCTGGTCGGTTGCACAGTTTTGCGCGATTTGAGAAATCATACGTTGAAACTCCTGTGATTCAGAAGCGAAACGAATAGAATCGGCAGGCGAGAGTTCGGAGTAGATGTTCTCAAGTGAATGGTCTGGATTTCGCATGTCGGTGTAATTTACCATAGTGGTGATAACGAATTCAAAAGGTTTTAAGTCGTTCTCTAAACACCCACAATAAACATCAAGAGTCTCTTTGTTCTTTTGAGGGAGTCGACTTACAGGTTGTTCTGCATTGGCCACAGTAAAGCGAAAGATTCGCAGGAAGAGTTGAGTCGACTCACAGTCCAATTCGGCTATTTGATTCAACATTTGGTTGTAGTGCTCATTATCGCGGACAGCTAATCCAACTTTCATCCAAATATCACGGTCAAATTGACTCTCCATACAAAGTCGAATGGCACCTGTTTCTTCAAATAGATCTTCAAAAACAATGCTTTGTTCGAAGAACTCAATGGAGTCGTTCTCGGAAAGAGACCTCTCCGCGACAGATAGGAGCTCTTCTGCATTGTCAAGGTCTTGCATTGAAATAAACATGGCGTTTAGGTACAATTCCAATGAATCGAGTTTCTTCTCGCTGCATTCACATAATGCCTTTGTCATTTCTTCTTGAGATTGACCAAAAGCACAAGTACCCATAATTAGAGTCATTGTAAACAGCAGAGTAGTGAGCGTTTTCATATTGAGAGTAGTTAGAATGAATGGAAGATTCTTTTGTTTAGGACAAGAGCATCCATCAAGTTTAACGGATTAAAGATGATGGAGGTTGAAGCATACCTTTGCTACGCGAGGTGTTGGCTGTGGACAATTGGCGTTTGGGCGGAGCGGAAACGAGATGGTTTGCTTTCCCTACAGGGAAATAATGTTCATGTTGTGCAACGAAAACCTAGGGATGTCGCTGCGCTCCTTAATCCCTTGGCTAGGGTTCGTCGTCAGCAACGGCGACGTTTCTGTATAAGTGCCGCCGTTCCCTAGCGAAGTGTCTGTATCATGTCTCGATAGAGCCAAATGTCAATTGGCAAAACCCTGTAGCCTCCCCGTACCAGTACCTAGCACTATTCACATTTCACCGCTCGTTTTGTTAATAACTCCAACTTGTCGGGGGAAGGCTTTCTACGTAACTTGAAAGTTCCCTCTGAGACGATAGATGATTCCTGTAACATATTGATAGTTAGATGTTTTTAGTATTCGATACTGAGACCACCGGTTTACCAAAAGACTTTAAGGCGCCAATTACCGATACGGACAATTGGCCCCGGGTCGTTCAGATTGCCTGGCAGCTTCACGGTGCCAAAGGCGAGTTGATTGAACAGGTTGAATACTTGATCAAGCCGGATGGATTTGATATTCCGTTTGAATCGGAACAAATTCACGGTATTTCTACGGCATTGGCAGAGCGCGATGGTGTGCCTCTTCGCGAGGCGATGGAGCACTTTGTTCGCACGTTGAAGGTTTCGAAATTCAACGTTGGTCAGAATGTGGGCTTCGATATCAATGTGGTAGGTTGTGAACTCTATCGCTTGGGCTTGGATAGTCCCATGTTGGAAATGCCTGTACTCGATACTTGTACCGAGGTTACAGCTCAGCTTTGCCAGATTCCCGGAGGTAGAGGAGGGAAGTTCAAGCTTCCAACCCTGACGGAATTACACCAGCACTTGTTTGGTGAAGCCTTCGGTGAAGCGCACAATGCAACAGCCGACGTGGAAGCCACAACGCGCTGTTTCCTCGAGTTGATTCGAACCGGTGTCTTTAAGCGCGAACAGCTGGGCTTTGACGATACTATGGTTCGCGATTTCGTGCAGGCGAATCCGGATGTTATCCAAACCATCGGACTCAAGCACCGCAACCTGAAGAAGCAAAGTGAAGCAATTCGCAAAGCGGAACAAAAGGAAGCGGGTATTGCTATTTCTGATGAGGCGATTGATGAAAACCTCGATCGACTCTCGGAAGTAAAGTTTGCTCACCTTCACAACCACACTCAATTTTCCATTCTTCAAGCGGTTACGGATATCCGATCCCTTGTGAATCGTGCGGGTAAGGAAGGAATGCCTGCGGTGGCTATGACCGATTTGGGCAACTTGATGGGCGCTTTCCACTTTGTGAAGGCCGTAGGCGACTACAATAAGAGTGTGGCTCAAGGGGCGAAAGATGCCGAGGCAAAAGGAGAGCCATTCGACCAAGTTCCAATGAAGGCCGTTGTGGGCTGTGAGTTCTTCGTTTGTGGCGATCGTCTCAATAAATCTGTGAAAGACAATGGGTTCCAAATACCCATGTTGGCCAAGAATAAAGCGGGTTATCTGAACATGGCCAAGATGAGTTCGGAAGGATTCATCAACGGTTTCTACTATGTGCCAAGAATTGACAAGGACTTGATTGTTCAGCACAAGGAGAATGTGATGGTAACCACAGGTGGACTTCAGGGAGAGGTGCCACAGCTCATTTTGAACGTGGGTGAAAAACAGGCTGAAGAGGCCTTTGTTTGGTGGCACGAACAGTTTGGCGATGATTTTTATGTGGAATTAAACCGACATAATCTGCCGGAAGAAGACCGCGTAAACGAAGTCCTTCTGCGCTTTGCCAAGCAGTATGGTGTTAAGTGCATTGCCGCCAATAACACGTTCTATTTAGATAAAAAAGATGCGGAAGCACACGATATCCTCCTCTGTGTAAAAGAAGGTGAGAAGAAATCGACTCCTATTGGCAGAGGTAGAGGCTATCGCTATGGTTTCCCGAACGATGAGTTCTACTTCAAGTCGCAAGACGAGATGAAGAAGCTCTTTGCCGATATTCCAGAAGCCATTGAGAATATCAGTGAGATTCTGGATAAGGTGGAGCCTTTTGAATTGGCTCGCGATGTCTTATTGCCAGCTTTCGATATTCCAGAGCAATTCCAAGATCCACAGGATGAGGTGGATGGAGGGAAGCGCGGGGAGAATGCCTTTCTTCGTCACCTTACGTATGAAGGGGCGGTACGACGCTATGATGAGATTACTGACGAGATTCGAGAGCGCCTCGACTTTGAGTTGGAGACCATTGCGAATACAGGGTATCCGGGTTACTTCTTGATTGTTCAAGATTTCTGTAATGCGGCCCGAGATATGGGTGTTAGCGTTGGTCCGGGTCGTGGTTCTGCCGCGGGTTCTGCCGTTGCGTACTGTATCGGTATTACCAATGTTGATCCTATTGCATACGATCTACTTTTTGAGAGATTCTTGAATCCTGAACGTGTGTCCCTTCCCGATATCGATATCGATTTTGACGATAGAGGTCGAGAGAAGGTGATCCAATACGTAATCGACAAATATGGATCGAGCCAAGTAGCTCAGATTATCACATACGGTACGATGGCAGCAAAGTCATCGATTAAAGATACCGCCCGTGTACTCGATTTGCCCTTCGACGTAGCCGATCGTCTCACCAAGATGATGCCGGATACCACGTTGAACAAGCTCATGGCCATGGACGAAAAGACCATGAAGAGCAAGTTCCGAGCAGAGGATTTGGACAAGGCAAACTCCATGGTTCAGGCATTCCAAAAGACCGATATTGAAGGGATTACCCTCAAGCAGGCCCATACTTTAGAGGGTTCAGTTCGCTCAACGGGGATTCACGCTTGTGGGGTGATCATCACGCCTTCGGATATTCGCGAACTCGTTCCAGTGAGCTTGGCGAAGGATTCGGATATGTGGTGTACCCAGTTCGACAACTCGGTGGTGGAAAGTGCGGGTCTCTTGAAAATGGACTTCCTCGGACTCAAAACCTTGACCCTCATTAAAGATGCAGTGGTCATGGTGAAGGAGAACCATGGAGTGGACTTGGATATGGAAGCCATTCCCATTGATGATAGAAAGACCTACGAGCTTTTCCAACGCGGTGAAACCGTAGGGGTGTTCCAGTACGAATCTGCCGGTATGCAGAAGTATCTGAAGGATTTAAAGCCAACGGTGTTTGCGGATTTGATTGCGATGAACGCACTGTATCGTCCGGGACCATTGGAGTACATTCCTTCCTTCGTTCGCCGTAAACACGGAATAGAGGAAATCACGTACGACCTCGATGATATGCAGGAATATCTAGAGGAAACCTATGGTATTACGGTATATCAGGAGCAAGTTATGTTGCTCTCTCAAAAATTGGCAGGGTTTACCAAAGGTGAAGCGGATACCCTCCGTAAGGCCATGGGTAAGAAGATCTTTGCCTTACTAGAAACGCTCAAACCAAAGTTCATCAACGGTGGTAAAGACCGTGGTCATGATGAAGACAAACTGAATAAGGTTTGGAAGGACTGGGAGGCATTTGCATCCTACGCCTTCAACAAATCTCACTCTACCTGTTATGCGTGGGTGGCTTATCAAACGGCTTATCTAAAAGCGCATTACCCTGCGGAATACATGGCGTCCGTGTTGAGCAACAACATGAACGACATCAAGCAGGTGACCTTCTTCATGGAGGAATGTCGACGAATGCATATTCCAGTTCTCTTACCGGATGTGAACGAATCGTCGTACGTGTTTACCGTGAACGATGAAGGTGCGATTCGCTTCGGGCTGGGAGGTATGCGCGGTGTAGGTGGAAATGCTGTAGACCACTTGGTAGCAGAACGCAAGAAGAATGGGGAGTACAAGGGAATTTTCGATTTCCTAAAGCGCGTGGATTTGCGCATTGTAAACCGTAAAACCATCGAGAGTTTGGCTCTCGGTGGAGCATTCGACAGTTTTGAAAATGAACACCGAGCTATCTACTTTGCCGATGAAATGGGCGATGGGCGTTCCTTCTTAGAGCGCGCCATCAAGTACGCTCAGAACGTGAAGGCCAGTGAGGAATCGGCACAAGTTTCCCTCTTTGGTGAGTCTTCCGAAGTTCAAATTCCAGAGCCACCTCTTCCAGATGTGGAGAAATGGTCGAGGATTCAGCAGCTCAATCGTGAGAAAGAAGTGAACGGGATGTACTTGAGTTCACACCCGTTAGACGATTTTCGTTATGAGATCAATGCCTTCTGTAACCAAAATGTAGAGGCATTTGTTGATGAACACACCTTGGTGGGAAGAGAGATTCATGTGGCGGGCATTGTGACCGATGTTCAGCACAGAGTTTCGAAGAACGGAAAGGAATTCGGCTTCTTTACGTTAGAAGACTTGAGAGGTTCGCATGAATTCCGACTTTTTGGTGAACCGTACTTGCGATTCAAACACTTCTTGGTGACCAATCAAATGATCTTCATGAAGGCCAAGGTTTCGAAGCGTTCATGGGAAAAAGATGGAGAGGTGATTGAACGTATCAATGTGGACATTTTCGATATGAAGCTCCTCCAAGAAATCATGGAAGAGTTGAGTAAATCCTTAGACGTTTCACTCCGTTTGGATGAACTTGACGAGTACCTGATGGACAAGATAGAAGCGGCACTGACGCGACATCCCGGAAAAAAGAAGGTGGCCTTTCACGTTATTGATTCTACCGAGAACATATTCGTTAAGCTTCCGAGCCGGACCCGAAGGGTAGAGATTTCCAAGGAACTTCTCGACCAGTTGCACGAGATCGATGAGCTCCAGGTCAAACTCAACTGATAGATTCCATCAATAGTAAGAATGCTAACTTTGCACCGTTTTAAAAGCACATGAAGCACATTTTTCTAACTCTAGCTCTTCTCATTGGAACTACTCTCGTGGCTCAGGTTAATCAAACCGATGCTCAGGGGAGAAAGCAGGGACAGTGGGAAAAGAAATATGAGAACAGTAATCAGGTACGCTATCGCGGTGAGTTTCACAACGATATTCCCATTGGGACATTTACGTATTTCCACCAAAGCGGTGCCCGTTTGTCGGTTATTGAATACAGAGGAGAAACAGGTGTGGGGTATGCTACCATGTACGAACGCGGAGGCTGGAAAATGGCCGAAGGAATTTTCGTGAACGAAAAGCGAGATAGTACGTGGAGATATTACGGACCAGATGGAGATTTGGTCTCTACTATCAATTGGAAGAAGGGAGAGAAAGACGGGGTTGAAACCATTCTATACCACGACGGTAGCATTGCTGAAACCATTACTTGGGCAGCCGGTGTGAAAGAGGGAGAATGGGTTCAGAAGTTCCCCGACGGTAGTACGCGAGCAAGAGGTGTTTACGCCAATGGTCGACTGCATGGAGACGTGATGTACTACGGACAAGAAGGACGACCTGAATACATTGGGTCGTATGTGAATGGACTGAAGGATGGCAATTGGTACATCTTTAAAGGTGGTCGTCAGCATATTAAGGAGATCTATGACATGGGAACTTTATTGGATTCAGAATGTTTGAATTCAGAAGGTTGTCCAGAGTTAGAGGAGAGTGAAACAGATGAGTAGAGTAGTAGTAGGACTTAGTGGTGGAGTAGATTCCAGTGTTGCCGCATACTTGTTACAACAGCAAGGTCATGAGGTAATTGGTCTTTTCATGCGCAATTGGGTGGATGAAAGTGTCACCCTCCACGATGAATGTCCTTGGATTGAAGATTCTAACGATGCCATGATGGTGGCGGAAGCTCTCGGTATTCCGTTCCAAGTAGTGGATCTCAGTGCTGAATACAAGGAGCGAATTGTAGATTACATGTTCGCTGAATACGAAGCGGGAAGAACGCCGAACCCAGATGTTCTTTGCAACCGCGAAATCAAGTTTGATACATTTTTAGATACGGCCCTGAAGCTGGGGGCAGATTATGTGGCCACTGGTCACTACTGCCGACGTGGCGAGGTGGAAGTAGAGGGGGAGCCCGTTTATCAATTGCTAGCTGGCGTTGATAAGAATAAAGATCAATCGTACTTCTTGTGTCAGTTGAATCAGTTTCAATTGAGCAAGGCTCTTTTCCCAATTGGACATTTGGAGAAGAGTGAAGTGCGCAAAATTGCCATGGAGCAAGGCTTCGTTACAGCAGAAAAGAAGGATAGCCAAGGGTTGTGCTTTATTGGGAAAGTGCGTCTTCCTGATTTCCTTCAACAACAACTCAAGCCAAAGAAGGGCCAAATCATCAATATAGATGCAAATGCCCCTGCCTTTGCCAATGCGATTCCTGCTGGAGATTACAGCGAACCTGATTTGGAAGGATGGAGCACTCCCGCAACTCTAACGCCCGAAATGGGTAAAGTGGTGGGCGAACACAACGGTGCTCATTACTTTACCGTGGGGCAACGCAAAGGATTAATGGTGGGTGGAACGCCAGAACCCTTGTTCGTTATTGGTACCGATGTAGAGAAAAATATCATCTACACCGGAATGGGTGATTCTCATCCAGGACTCTACCGCAAGGCCTTGTTCATTAAAAATGACGAATTGCATTGGGTGCGTGAAGACCTGCAACTGAAGATCGGTGAATCGAAAGACTTCAGCGTCCGCATACGTTATCGCCAACCGCTTCAAGCAGCCACTCTGTATCGCGAGGCCAACGGTTTGTACATTGTTTTCGTAGAGTCTCAAAAGGCTATTACCCCCGGACAATTTGCCGCATGGTATCAGGATGCTGAATTGGTAGGCTCCGGCGTGATTCATTAGTAAATATGAAGCGATATTTATTCCTAGCATTTCTACTCTTATCAACGGTTTCCACCCTTGCACAGCAGAAGTATTGGTTGGAAGCGCCATTGGATAAAAGAGGGTGGATTGAATCCCCAGGATGCAGAGGAATCTTAATGTCGTCTATAGATTGGGATGCTCTTCCGTTACCAGCCCTTTCGGAAAGAGCCTATCAAAGAAGAGAACGCCAAAGGATTCCTATTCGTCAAACCGATTATTCGCATAGAGACCCAAGTTTTGAAGCGAAGTTGAAAGATATAGGTTTGGAAATCCACGGATATTCCCGCTGGTTCAACTCCTATAGTATCTCATTGCCTTCTGAAGATTTCAACCTAGAAGAACTGAAAGCGCTTTACACGGATCGTGAAGTGGAGTTAATTCCAGTCCGAACCCTTGGTCGCCTGGAGGCTCCACAAACTTCCCCAGTTTTAGATGAAACTCCCATTCCCAGTGCTGCTGCGGCTCCTACTAGTCACCTCTACAATTACGGTCAAGCATGGGCGCAAACAGAAATGGTACACGGTGAAGCCCTACACGATTTGGGCTATGACGGTTCAGGTATGTTGATTGGGGTGATTGATGGTGCTTTCTTTAATGCCGATAACATTGGTCCTCTTTACCAAGTATTTCAGCAAGGCAGAGTTCTGGCTACTTACGATTTTGTGAATGGCGATACCAATGTGTTTCGTCCTGTAGGTTCTCACGGAACCCGCGTTTGGTCCATTATGGCCGCCGATTTGGAACCGCAATTTGTGGGTTCAGCTCCTCGTGCATCCTACGTTCTTCTTCGTTCTGAAG